>NZXJ01000034.1 GCA_002701945.1 Fidelibacterota bacterium | reverse complement strand
TCCGTATACATCTATATTAGAAAATATATCTGTACATGTCGCTGCCAATCAAAAAGGATTTATTGCCAGCGATGATTATCATCCCAACTTTGATCATGTAGCTTTTGTTCTGAACAGTAATTCACTTGCAGGGCATTTACTATCCGGCTCTGCTGCTTCAATGAATCATGTGACGGTAACTCGAAATACTACAGACGCAAATGGAAATAGTTTTCAGTTGAACAATTCGGATCTTACGTTAACAAATTCTATTTTATGGACGGGAGCCAATACTGAAATAGCATCATCCAATGGAGGATCCGTTTCTGTATCGTATTCTACGGTATCTGATAGTGCGTATCTTACGGATGGCAATGGAGGCGTAGATCCAGTCTTTGTTAGTCCTTCTGAGGGTGATTTTAGCCTGCAGTGGGTGAGTCCAGCTATTGATGCAGGGGATCCGAATGCCACCGATATGGATGGGACCATTGCGGACATGGGTGCATTTATTTATAATCAGTCTGTGCAGCCCCCAGATGTCCCCGGATCGGTAGCGGCACTTTCTGGAAATGGAATTGCTACTGTATCGTGGTCAACGCCAGTGGATCCTCGAGGGAATAGTAATGAAGATATTGATTCCTATATCGTGTATCGAGGAACAGTGGCAGATAGTTTGGTTCTGCTTGATACTCTTTCAAGTACGGAAGCTACTTATGTTGATAGTGGTGGGTCAGATTATCTACAAAATGGGACAACGTACTATTATAGCATAGTAGCGCAAGATACAGCAGATTTAGTGGGTGATCCATCGGATACAGTGAGCGTTATTCCTGCAGGAGGAACGCTGGTCCTCGCAGACAGTACGCATTCATTTGGTGAGGTTGTTCATGATCAATCAGCTTCTTGGAATCTCCTATTGACTAATAATGGAAATGGTACACTCAATATTAGTAGTATTGCATCCAACACATCCTACTTTTCTTTCTCCCATACCAGCCTTGCGATTGCTGCCAATGATGTGGATACGGTCGTAGTGACATTTTCGCCAGATATTATTAGCGAAATGATTCATGATACAGTCCATATTGTAAGCGATGACTTGTATTTAAATAATTCAAGTATTACTTTAAGTGGACAGAGTATCTGGCCTATTATAAATATATCAACATCTTCAATTGATTACGGAGATGTTCCGGTTAATAATACTGTTGACCGTGAAGTTGTTGTGTATAATACTGGTTCAAGTACATTAAATATTACCAATATTTATGTAGAAGATACTGACCATTACACAATTAGCTCTGGTGGATTGCTTGCTAGTGCTCCTATTCCTAATTCAGAGAAAAATTTCATGGTTCCTCCTATGGTAACAGGACGTTCATCTAAAGATGAATCAAAGAATAATGATACAAAAGCAGTGGATGATGTGCGTGATGAAGAGAATCGTGCGCAGTCTAGTATTTCGAAGAACACTGTCCTTGATGAGACAGTCGTTCCTGGAGATAGTTTGGTGTTAACAATTTCGTTTGCTAGTGCAGATACGGGCGTTTTTAATACCGTTTTACATATCGTTAGTGATGATCCGTTAGGAAATGACAATCAATTAGTGAATTTAGCTGCCCATACGACCAAACCAGAAATGGAAGTAGTGCAAACGATGTCGGTGGTTACCTATAAGGGCAACGATACCCAGTTTGATGTAAACATTGCAAATACTGGGGGATTTGAATTACAGTATGAAGTAGAAGTCTCAGCAAACTGGGTTGGGTTTGATTGGTTAACCGTCCCGCAGGCAAGTGGTTCTGTGTCAGGTTATAGTGCCCTTTCTCTTGTCGTAGAAATAGATCATACGGCCGACCTGGATCCAGGTGCATATACTGGGTATTTATATTTTAATACAAATAGTGGGCTTAATCCTACGCAGATTGTTCGAACGGATACGGTAGAAGTTTATATGAATCTTCTAGAAGATAATTCTCAAATATCGCAGGATAGTGTTTCTATTCCATCTGGAAATGCGGATCCTGTTACGTTAGAAGATGATAATGGAGATCCTCTTGGAATTGTATTGGATTTTCTTAATTCTCAAGGTGGAACCGTAAATGTTACAAGGGTAGATGCGTCACCACCATCGAATGAATCAACTCCGTTTGATGATCCTTCTGATGGTATTACCGATCCATATTTTGCCCGAGTATATTTCGAAATTAGTGCAACTTTTACTGGAAGTTATGCAGTAGATATTGGATTTGATTACAGCACCGTTCCTGGTGTGCAGGATCCCAGTAAATTGCGTATTGCAAAACGTTCTTTGAATGCTGGTGTAGCAGAGGAGTGGGATATTATTTCTCAAGGATCAACGAATCTGGATACAGATAATGGTATTGTATATGCTACAAACCAAAATAGCTTTAGTCAATGGGCGTTGCTGTCCAATGATGGAGAAAATAGTTTTGTTGACGTTTCTGCGCCTACAATACAGAGTGCAGTACTATCGCCCAGTAGCCCTGGTGCATTGGAAGATGTTGCAATATCGGCAGTCATAAATGACGAAACAGGTGTTCTCAGTGCAAATCTTTACTATACACAGGGAGGAAACCAGGTATTTACTAACTTAACCATGAGCTCTAGTAGTGGAAATACCTTTTCAGCTACCGTGCCAGCATCGGATGTAACACGGAATGGACTTATTTATTTCATTCAAGCAGAGGATGATCTTGGTTATGTGTCCAATTCAGATACACTTGGTGTGGAAATAAATTTTAGTAACGGAGATTTAAGTACTAGCTCTGCTGTAAACAGTGCATATGCAACGGGTTTCCCAACAGATAAATGGCGTTTAATTAGTATTCCTGGGAATGTTTCGGATAATCAAGTAGGTAATGTGATTGGAGATGAACTGGGAAGTCAAACCAGTTCTACTTGGAGAATTTTTGAATGGGATGATGTGAGTCTCAGCTATAAAGAAAATCCAATTAATTTTGTGAATGGAGAATCATTCTGGTTATACCAAAAAGTGGAAGACAATCTATTGATTTCAGCTCCTGCCGGTGCAACGGGAGATATGAGTGGAACAAGTCTTACCATAAAGCCAGGTTGGAATTTAATCGGTTCACCATATTCTTTCCCTGTAGAGATGGTTTTAGATCAATCGCAATATTTTGGACCAATTGCCTATGGATTAAGTGGAGAAAGCTGGTCAGATGTAACCACAGAATTGCGTCCATGGTCTGGGTATGCATTATATAATCGTACCACAAGCGATCAAACAGTTGTTATTGACCCCATTCAATCAACGACAGGTACGCTCATCAGAAGCNATGCGATGGATGACGGTTGGCAAGGAAATCTGGAAGCATTTTCTGGTGATTTTTCAGATCAATACAATCAATTTGGACAATTATCTCTCGCAGAAGATGGTGTNGACTATCATGATAATCCAGAGATGGTTTCTCCTGGAACATATTTGAGTATTACCTATGTGCATCATAATCATGCTGGCAAGTTCACTTCTGATGTTCGAAGCATGGATAATGATTTACAGGTATGGGAAGTAGAAGTAACTGGAAAAGACCTGAAAGATGCAGTAATGCTTAACTGGTCATTCCCTCAGCCTACAGATCAGAGTATGGAAATCATATTATTAGANGATTTAAATCGTAATACTGTATCNATGAAGGACAGACAGCTGCTCGAATTGGGCATGATCAGCGATCGTTTCCCTCGTAAGTTGCATATTGTTTCAGGCCCTAAAGATCTTGTAAATGGAAAGATTTCNGAATTATTAGCAGCAATTCCAGAACAGTTTGTTCTCCATCAGAATTATCCAAATCCATTTAATCCATCAACGACACTGCGCTTTGGATTACCAGAACCAAGTAATATTGAATTTAGAATTATCAATATTCTTGGTCAGGAAATTGCAACAGTNTANAGTGGATGGAAAGATATGGGNTTTCATGAATTCCGTTGGTCTGGTCTGAATGATATGGGACAGCAGGTAAGTAATGGTGTTTATTTTGCAGTATTNTCCAATGGAAGAGATATTCAAGTACGTAAAATGCTGCTTGTAAAGTAATTTTTCTTCTTTTCTTTCGTTTTTTTTATTTTTAATCAAATTTTCTCCATGTGAGAGAGCTCACAGTCTAAAGGAACATATTTTTGTTTTGACGTTCAAAGAGTAAATTCACTTATTGTTTGTGTGTCGTTGGAGAACATGGAGATGTACCATATAGGGAGACTAGCGAAATTATTTTTCTTTTTATACCTTTTGGGTATGGGGGATCTCTATGCCCAATCATCAGCTAATCAGATACCACCACCTCAACTGATAGAAGTATCCATTTCATCTAGCGGATACAATAGTAGCCTTGCAAGAGCAGGAGATTCTGTTTTAGTCAATTTTTCTGTGTCNGAACCCGTTAATCCAATGGGAATACGAGTTGATATACTTGATCGAAGTGCCACAATGGCTAATAATGAGGGCTTCCAGACATTTAGTTATTATATTGTTGTAACCGATGATACTCCTGAGGATGTCATCAGTTTTAATATATCAAATTATATGGGATTCTCTGGAAAGACTGGAGAACCCGTTAATCAGGTAACAGATGGTAGCAGCGTAACCTTTGTAGTAAGCAAAGAGGTTATGGTAATGATTAGTAATGCTATTGCTACAGGTGGAGAAGTGATACCTCCATTTTTTAACAACACCAATAAAGGAATTGATATTACCATTCCTTTACCGAANGACGAATCAATAATTAATAGTTCTATTACAATTTTATCTAAAGTGAACGGCAATGAAACTGGTCCTATGGCTAGCTTTGTTGTTGATAGTGCTGAAATCGGAAAAGATAAAACTGTTGCAGCATTAGATAATGCTGATTTGAATCCATTAATGAACTCTTTTGAAGAAGGAAGTAAAATTACTTTTTATGGTACTATTACAGATGTTACCGGTAGTACTTCACCTATTCCTGAATCTACATCCGAAGTGATTGTAGATCAAAATGGTCCAGCCATTGANAATATTTCTATTTATTCCACNAATGAAATTCCTACAAAAGCAATCGTAGATGATACGGTTTACATTGAATTTTCTGCAAACGAAGACATTGATACAGTAGGAGGGATGATTGGTGGCAATTCTATTGATGGTTATGAAAAATTAGGAGATTTTAAGACTCGGTTATGGAAAAAAATGACCAATAATGATCGGGTCGGAAATATAGCATTTATGTTTGCTGGTGGAGATAAAGCCCGCAATCGAGGAGAAACTATTACTAGTGTCAGTGATACTAGCAAGGTAGAATTTATATCTGCCGGACTATCCATATTATCAGTCAATATATCTTCCAATAGCAGCTTCAGCGACACACTGTTTAGCATTGGAGATTCTGTATATATCCAAATACAAATGGATGGACCCATGATTGTTAATGATGCAACGATTAATAATCGTTCTGCTTCATTGCTCGAACTTGAGGATCATCGGTACATTTTCTCTATTGTTGTTGGAGACAATAAGGATAGTCTGGCGAACTTTTCTATAGCCTACACAGATGAAAATGGGCTAATCTATAATGATATCGTAGCGACAACGGACAGCAGTATTTTACGACTGTATGAGNTTATACCTGTTTTTCCGGAAGTGGCTATTTCATCATCACGAGGGGATTCTTCCATCGTCGTACTGAATGATACCATATATCTTACATTTCGNATCCAAGAGGCACGGTTTGATTCCATGCTTACAATGATGAATCAATCACCACTATCTATGGATAGTATTGGACAAGGATTGTATCAAGCAAGTTATGTCCTTACGGAACAGGATGAAGAAGGTGCAGTGACCTTTCAAATACAAGCNATCAATATGGCAGGAGATACGGTAAGTATTGATAGCACTACGAACGGCTCCCAACTGGTATTTGATCTATCACCNCCTGCAGAATTTACCTTAGGGGAGGTTGTGGTCTCCGGTGGGATAGTTGTAGAAAATTTCTGGAACATGTCTAACCAAAATATATTGATTAATGTTCCTATAGATTTTGACTACAGTTTAATTGATGGTAACGCTCAAGTACTGGTTCGTTTTGATACGACAGATACTCTTGTTTCCATTGGAAATGCAATTGCCATAAATGACACCAGTATTGGAGATACTCTCCAAGTAATAATAGGGAAAATGGAATTTGAAAGTATTCCAAATTTTACCTTTGGTTCCAAAGCAGAGTTTACAGCGCGGATTAGTGATTTTGCTGGTTACAGTCAGGTTGGAGCTCCAAGTGCAAATCAAATCCAAATTACAGATACCACTCGCGTTATNGATAATATTGCTATTGCTTCCAGTAATAGTTCAAATCCTCAAACTGCCAAGACAGGGGACCTGATTTCTATCATACTTCGAACAAAAGAAGCTGTGATGCCTCCGGTGGTACTTGTTGCAGGGGATACTGCTGAAGTAGTTGGCTTTGGAAATAACTGGTTTGCAAATAAAACGTTGACTTCTGATGATGCACAAGGAATAGTATCCTTATTTTATGTTCCTATGGATATGGATGGCAACCCACGTGGTTTTTATACCAGTAGTACCGATGGTTCTGAGGTCATGTTTGATGATCAATCTCCAGTTATTGATCATATTTATGAGGGCAGTTTCACTGAGGATCAAGAAAATATACTTGTAGCAGATTCATTGTATCTGGGCATGTCCGTAAGNGATAATGCTTCAGGAATAGCTGGGTTTTCATTTGCAGTGGGAACTACTCCAAGGTCAGGAAATGTCGTTCCCTGGGCGTCGATATCAGGCGAAGGCAATATGGATACATTGCTTACCGGTTTATCTCTAGAAAATAATGTACGTTATTTTGCTAGCGCAGTNGCAATTGATCAGGTAGGAAACTCTTCGGANACATTAAGTGGTAATGGTTTTATGGTAAATGCTATATCCATAAATACAGGATTGGCAACAGCAGCGCCACCACCTACAGTGGAAGAACCAAAGTTTAAGCCAACGGTTGCGATTTTAGATTTTGAAGGAAAAGGTATTAGCGATCTAGAAGTACAGACACTCACAGAGCGAATGCGTACTGAAATAGGAAACACAGATGCAGTACGGTTAATTGAAAGAAAAGCAATTGAGAGTATTATGTCTGAACAGGGCCTTGCCCAGTCCGGATGTGTGAGTGATGAGTGTGCTGCAGAAGTTGGAGAATTATTAGGTGTACAATTCATGATTAATGGTGTGCTGGGCAAAATGGGTGATAGTTACACTATTGATGCNAAAATGTTTTCTGTTGAGACAGGAGAAACGGTAGAAGCAGTGAATACTACCTATGAAGGAGAAATTCAGGGACTATTATTAGAAATGCAGATATTGTCCTGGGAAATCGTAGGGTTAGAAGTCCCTCCACGATTAAAACTTCAGCGTGCCGGCGAAACTGAAAAACCAACGGTAGCTGTATTGGACTTTGAAGGACGCGGGATATCCATTCTNGAATCGCAAACGTTAACGGATCGTTTTACTACNGAGTTGTCTAATACTGATAGAGTGCGAATGGTAGATCGGAATACCATGACAGATGTATTGGTAGAACAAGGATTCTCTTCTGGTGAGTGTACCAGTGAAGAATGTGCCGCGGAAGTAGGNGCAGCATTGGGTGTCGAGTTTATGATCAATGGAACGATTGGGTTAATTGGAAATACCTATACGATTGATTGCAAGATGTTTTCTGTAGCGACTGGTGCAGCAGAAAGCATGAAAAATGTTTCTTATCAAGGAGAAGTAGACGGATTAATTACTGAAATGGAAATTTTAGCNTGGGATATTTTAGANATTCCAATTCCNGCCAAATTAAAGAAGAAACGTCAAATGGGTATGGCGGCATTTATGGAAAACCAAGCATTTGCNCCCCCAAAGACAAAAACACAATCCTTGCTTCGCTCGGCTGCTTTTCCTGGGTTAGGGCAACTGTACAATGATAGAAAGTTGGAAGGGTATGCGTTTGCTGGTTCAGCAGNGCTATTTGGNGCCTTAGCAATGACGAGTAATTCCGGGTTTACCAAAGCGCAGACTGATTACAACACCAATTTAGATTTATATAATACCGCAAGTAATGTAGATGATATTGCCAGTTACCGTGCAAAAGTGGAACAGGCAGACCAGGAAATGTCTTCAAAAAATACCAATNTNATGATTTTTTCTGGTTTATATATTGGTCTTTGGGTAGGGAACATGGTGCATGCTTACTTGACATGGGATGAAGATGAAGAAGCATCTTTACCAATTCGATTGGCATATGACCCCAACCATCACATGGCTTTATTACGCTGGGAGTTTGAATTGTAATGCGGTATCTGTTACACACCCTTTTTTCATTGACGCTTTTGTTTACATCTTGTTCAAATGATGTAGCCGGAACTTCTGATATATTTACCAACCCATTGGATCCAGTGACAGCAGAAGAACAAGGGTTTATCACACCAGCCATCGTGTTCTTTCCATCGGAAGTGGCGGTTAATGCAGTATATGATGTAGTAACGCTGGATGTTCATGCCATGGAGGTCCCCAACCTTGGTGGTGCCCATATACAGGTTAGCTACAATAAGCAAAAACTAGCGCTNCAGAATTTATCATTGGGAAGCTTTTTTGAAGCCACAGAAGGATTGATTTATCATGAAGATAATACGGATTTTGGTCTCATCGATATTTATATGGGCTATCTGGGTACCGATTCCACCGAAGTGACGGGTACGGGACAGTTAGCCATTCTTCAGTTCCAAGCCATTGCTGGTGGAGCATCTACCGTAGCGTTTACGGATTACAGTGAATTTGTAGATCATGAGGATAATGAAATTGCCATACTGGGCAAAGGAACTTGTGTCGTAACGGTGGGGAATTAAGACGGATGATGAATAAGAATTATATCAAACATTGTAGCATTCTCNTAATGGTATGTACTACGCTTGCTTTTGCGCAAANAGAATTAAACTTTACCAATGCAGGCGCAACGGGACAGAATGGTCCTACACAGNCTCAGATAAACACNGCCTATGATGGAACGACCCTGGATGATGATGTTACGATTAATACACAGGGGATTCAGGAGTGGACAGTCCCAGCNACGGGAACATATACCTTTGAAGTGTATGGCGCACAGGGTGGAAGGTCCTATTTATATAATACTACCACATGGCATGATGGCGGGAAAGGCGCAAAAGCGGTTGCTGATTTTTCGCTTACGCAGGGTGACGTTCTTAAAATTATGGTTGGACAGCAGGGCGTGGAATATGCCAGAAATGTCCGAGGCGCAGGCGGTGGTGGCGGAAGTTTTGTAGTTCTCAGTAGTGGAACAACATTGCTCATGGCTGCTGGCGGCGGCGGCGGTGCTGGAGATTATGCATACAACGGTCATGGAAATTCGGGTACAAGTGGATCTGTAGGTGGTAATAGTAGTGGCAATACGGGTGGATCAAGCGGTGGAAGTAATGGTGCTGGTGGTTCTAATTCGAGCTACGCTGGTGGTGGAGCTGGCTGGAGCGCAGATGGTAGTAGTTCTAGCTATGGAAAGGGAGGAAAGAAGTTTTCCAATGGTGGACAAGGTGGAAATGGGTATTCTGGTCAAGGTACAAATGGAGGATTTGGCGGCGGAGCTGGATCCTACGCAGGCGCAGGCGGTGGCGGTGGATATTCCGGCGGTG
>NZXJ01000033.1 GCA_002701945.1 Fidelibacterota bacterium | reverse complement strand
TCAATACGCAACCATACAGATCATAATTATCCAACCCAAACAACAAACGGTGTTAACGCGCGATTTGATGGTAAAATATTCTACGATAATATTATAGCGTTTAACTGTCCTCCGGGGGTGTCCTGTTATGATGGACACGCTGGAAACGATTATTATATGCCAACAAACGCTCCTATTTTAGCTGCTGCAGATGGATATGTTGTCTGGTCTGCTTTTTCCCCTGGAGCTGATCCCTGTCCCGGTGGAATATCTCCTAATGGAGATTTAGGTCTTATTATTATTTATCATTATAATGATTACTTTACCTGTTATCTTCATTTAAACCCGCCGCTAAATGTTGCTGTTGGAGAAACCGTTGCCGCTGGTGATACTATTGGATTTAACGGAATGACCGGGTGCGCAACGTCTCCTCATTTACACTTTGAAGTTCGAAAGGAAAACTATTTTTTTGATCAACAATTACCGTGGGTTGTTGACCCTTATGGTTGGTGGGGAAACTATGAAGATCCAATTATTAGTTTGCGCGGACATGAAAGCGTATGGCTTTGGAAATCTGACTGGATCGTTGATGATGGAGACCTTGGGTTTCAACGATTTCATGGGGCAAACTGGGCCTATAGAAATACTGGATACAATGATGATTCATGGACTGCTCCAGCTACTAACGATGAAGACGATAGTTTTCATTATGCAATATGGACGCCTGAGCTTGCTGGAAGCGGGGAATATAATATTGATGTGTATATTCCAAATATTTCCAATTTAGTTACTGCTGCACAATATGAAATCATTATAAAAGACAGCGCCGGGATAAACACAAAAAATATTGTAACGGTTGACCAAACAATAAATTCAAATAGTTTTTCTACCATTGCGACCGTTGATCTTCAGGCAGGTTCAAACTGTGCTGTAATACTAAGAGATATAGTAGACTCTACATCAACAGGGTTATATGTGTCTTTTGATGCTGTCCGTTTTGTAAATACTCAACAGGTCGGAATAGGCGGTGAAGATAATCAGTCCATGACACCCAACCGTATAGTTGTATACCCATCCTACCCAAATCCTTTCAATTCTAACGCCACAATTCTCTACGAAGTGTTACAAGAAAACATGGTGGAGGTATCTATATTTGATATATCGGGTAATCATGTTTATACGCTGACAAATGAGTTGAAGTCTCCTGGAAAATATTCTGTTCTGTGGGGTGGTGAAGGCAACAACAACCAGGTCGTTCCATCCGGGTTATATTATTGTGTCGTTACAGCAAACGGGTTTCGTGATACCCAAAAGATTGTGTTGTTAAAATAATTTTTATTTAATTAACAACATTTTCCCAGATCTTGTTAAAAGATCTGTTTTTAATTGATAGATATATACACCTGAGCTTGCAGCTTTATACTTATAATCATTTCCATTCCAAGACACTTCCATTTTTCCTGGTGCAAAATCTCCATTGATTAACTGTTTTACAAGCTGTCCTTTATAATTATAAATNGTTAGCGANCCTGTTGTTCTTTCAGGTATGCTTAGATATATTTTTGTCTCATATGTAAACGGGTTCGGGTAGTTCCCATAATTTTCATCTTCTGTTTGGGGTTCNCCCAAAAATGTAAAATTAATGTCTTTAATGTTGAATTCTGAATCAAGTATGTTCAATCGCACAACGCCCTCCCCGCTTGCAATATAATGTTCTCCTACATTTATATTTTGCCACGATCTCCATCCGCCAGTATCTGGGANATATANAANATCCCCCACNGTTTCATTATTATACAATAATTGAAGNTTACCTCCTGCCTCAGCAGATGCAACGCGAATGCTAATATTGTACATACCGGTTGAGTCTGTTTGNACTGTATACAAAGCCCACTCATTATTAAANGCCCANCCAACAGCGTATTCCGAACCAACATTATCAGTNGTTTTTAAAATATCTACCCCATCNTTTCGATACGTCCATCCTGAATTCCAAGCTTTTGANTCTCCGCTNAATTTGTTAGCNTCCTCAAATATTTCATCNNTATATGCNACTCCATTCATTCCAATATCAAAATCTACGGCAGCCATCATNCCNGGAATNTGGTGNTCCTTAAANGGTTTTGGNGNTAATGAAAAATCTGGATCATTAAATGCNGCCAACANGCCNGNATTNGGAACACAGTTTTCAAACTTATAAGCATCAACCAGCTGTTGCAANCCAGACTGTGCTTTTTCAANTGACGGCTTGGGCCCGAGGTTGCTCCAATGTTTAATAATAGCTGTAAAATCCTGAGGGGGCTCTATCCCCATTAAAGTAGAAATACTTCCGTTGTGTTTAAAATTCCACCAGCTCCAGCCAATATTGTTTTCTTCAAATAATTTAATTTTGTGGTGTGCCCAATGGTTCGAGTTTTCACCGACCTCTCCAACCCACAAAGGCACATTGTACGCTGAACTCATGCTTGTATATTGGCTTACCCAGGCGGTTTGTGTGCTTGGTCCAATATAATGGTGAAAACTATATGACATGTTGTCATCAAAAGGTGGGGTTAGGTCTGCAAAGTCGTTAGCATACCAATTTCCCTCTATAAAAATAATGTGATTTTGANCAACAGATCGTATGGAATCTATTATTTCAATATAATATTCTCTGAGGTTTAGTGANCTAAANCCGCCCTCTAGCACAGGTTCNTTTAATAAATCGTACCCACCTATCCATTGAGCTTCAGAATAATAATCTGCAATATATTTCCAGATACTTACCGTCCAGTCGCGATTATATTCATGAACCCACAAACCTGCTTCTTCTCCATTTCCATCAGAAAAATCATTCCTGTTTTGCCCTCCTGGGGCACAATGCATATCAAGAATAAGATAAATACCGTTATTTGAACACCACTCAAGAACCGGGTCTATAATGTCAAAACCATCATTAATAAAAACCCCTGTGTCAGGTGAAAAAAACTTATAGTGGAACGGGACGCGCAATGANTTAAANCCCCACTCAGATAGTTGAACAATATCTGCCTCTGTAACATATGATGAATAATAGTTTTGGTAAAATGANCTTGTAGCGCTATCGCCAACTAAGTNTTTTATTTGTTGTTCAATTACAGATGTAGAACCATAAAAACCGCTTGTGTTCCACATATACCCTTCCTGCACAAGCCACCCNCCTAACCCAAAACCTCGTAACTGGACCGTGTCTCCGCTGGTATCAANAAAGACTCTGCCAGAAGTTCCTAGGTATGCATATATATATGAGGGAAGGCTAAATGACAGCAGAAATATTAATATATACGTGTGCGGGCGACAAATAAACTGTTTCATAACTCGTAATTTATCGCCCGAATATATTAAACTACTTCATCAAAATCATTTTATTAATTGAAGTGTAAGGTCCTGCGTTTATTTTGCATACATATACACCTGAAGAAACCGATGATCCCATATCGTTCGTGCCATTCCATTGTGTTGAATAAAAGCCCGGCTGATGTATAGAGCTGGTTAGTGTTTTTACTTTTTGTCCCAACAAACTATATATTGATATATCAACCTGTGAAGTGATTGGAATATCATAGCGAACACTTGTAACTGGGTTAAACGGGTTTGGATAGTTTTGGTGCATTGCAAAAGTGATTGGGAATATTGCTTCACCCTGAGCGCTTAACTCTTCTGGGAAATTTGTTTCCCAGAACGTATGTATCTCACCTGCAACATACTGTAATTCAAAAATGCTGCTTGCTGCCAACATGGCGACACCAAACGACACTGAATCACCTGCTGCAATATCTACAGGGCCTATTCCGGCATAGTTAGACACGTCCGCATTAAACACAGACCCGTCATTTACCCCAGCCGTCATATGAGACCATTTGTCTTCGTTGCTATATAAATATATACCATCATCTGCGTTGTTTAAAGCGCCTATATTAACCCCCAAACCTTGGTTTAACATAATTAATCCTGCATAGTGGGAGGGGTTCCCCTCTTGATCTTGCGCATACACCATTCTATAGTCTGCATCATAGTGAGAGCTATTGTTTCCATATTCCATAATATCCCAATCAGCAAACAAACCTGCGTGTAGCCCTGTTAAATCAGAACCGCTTTCATTTACAATGGTATAATGAAAAATTGCACCATTTCTTAATTCAAAAGAATCATCTGCATAGCTTCTTTGTTCAACCCGGACGTTTAATGGGTTTTCTGCTCCACTATCCCGGAGCGTGACTACGCCAACCTCACTTGCTAGAGACTGAGTTGTGTCTAGCTTAAGATATGTATTGTCAACTTCATGAAAGTCTTCATCTTGTGTCCATCCATCAACATCGTTTCGAATACAATCAGATATATGGTCAGGGCCTGTTCCAACCATTAAACCACCTTCGAACAAATAATTATTATCTGCATATACAAAGCCTAGGCCGATCGAATCAACGCCAAGACTATCTGGAACAGTAGGTAGGTTGATAAAGCCAATATTTCCTTCATTTGTTATGGTCATTTGAAGTATTCCTGTATTATGATCTCTACTAATAGCATACGGAATCGCACAAACCTCATCTGACAAGGGAGATTCCCCTTGAACATACACTGTTGACATGGAAACACACTGATCTACACCATTATCGAGACCTTGTACTACAAAGCTTGTTGCGCTATCTGATACAAACGCAACGCTATCACCGTTGACATAAATGTTATACCCTAAAAAGGAACCACAATCATCGTCCATAGTTTCTTGAGAAATTTCTGATCGTCCATTTTCTTGGTCATTTGAATGCTTATCGTTTAATTGCAAACCAACGCTTGCAAGGGCCGAGTATGGAGCCTGCCATGATACGGTAAGTTCATTATCGCCCGGCTCTACACCAACGCTATCTGGTAAACATAGCTGTGGAGTAATCCGCGAGATACATATAGTGTCTGTTGTGGCGGACTCACCTTCATCATATAGCGTTGAAACATAGAAGCAATATTCTGTCTCATAAGATAAACCAGGTATTTCATATTCAGAAAGTGTTACCGTATCTAATAGTGTGTTATCCTGATATATTGTATACCCAACAAATGAGCCACAAAGCGCTCCCTGGTATGGGGTCCAGTCTAAATACACATTATCATAATCTGAGTCTGCAACAAAACTATTTGGTGGACAAAACCCAGGCGTAATAAGGGAAGTGCATAATGTGTCTGACAGCGCAGAGCTCCCTTGTGTGTATCGCGCCATCACATTATAGCAATATTCTTGATCCCACTCTGCGTTAAGGATACTATACCCGCGATCAAGTGTTGTTCCAATAGAGTCGCCATCTTGAAATATGGTATATCCAAGTAATGCTCCACAATCTTCACCAGCATCTGCTCGTAATGCTAGATTAAAATTCCAGCCCGCTGATACCTGAACAACATCATCAAAATTTTGTGAATCTGTTTGTCCGTAGTCATTTAGTCCCCAGGAAACAATCGTCCCATCACTTTTAAGGGCAATGTTGTGATAATACCCTGCAGAAATATCAACAACACCTGATAGATCTTCAGGCGGTTCAAGGCTGTACGCTGATAAGTTGATACCCCAAACAGTAACCGTGCCATCGCTATTAAGCACAAGATTGTGGTCTCTTCCTGCAGATATTGCCACCACATTATCCAAACTATTAGCAATTGAATCCTGATCTTCTCCCCATTCATCAGAACCCCAATCCATAACAGTTCCATTAGAAAACAAAACCAAAGAGTGCGCATAACCCGCAGACACCGCAACCACACCCTCAAGTGAATCTGGAACATCTGTTTGTCCGCTCAAATTCCTTCCCCAGGCAACTACAGTGCTATCTGCTAATAACGCTAACGAATGACTCCGCCCGGCATCAATTGCAACTACTTGGCTTAGGTTGTCTGGGGGGTCTGCTTGTCCCTCATCGCTCCAACCGTATCCAAACACCGTACTGTCACTTCTAAGTCCTAATGTAAAGTTATAACCTGCAGAAATTTGAACGACATCACGGTTAATTTGAGGTCCTGGCTGTAACCAGCCTCCTGACGGCCAAATACTTACAATGCTATCACTATGTAAATAAGCTAAGTGTTGTTCCCCGGCAGCTACCCCACGAATACCTATTCGGTCAGGCAATGGAATCATATTCCAGTCTGCACCCCAGTGCTCAACATACCCAGCCGTAAAAGGAGGGCTCCACAGTAGTTCAATTACAGAGTATGTGTGTATGCTGCTAAAATCCTCTGGGGGACATAACAGAAATTCAACAGGGCTAACACANGCTGTATCCGAGGGGTCTGAATAGGTAGTTGCAATAAGNGTTCCNGTTGAATCATACTCTCTGTATTCAGCTGTGGCATAAAAACAATATTCTTGNCCTATGGTTAAATTGTTAACCGTCAAGTCTCTCGCAGCGGTATATGCAATTGTATCTCCATCCATAAAAACATAATATTTATACGCTGAACTACAATCATCATCAGTGCGTTCGCTTAATTCAATATTTACTTCATGTTTTTCTGGTTCATGCGCTTCTTCTTGGCCGCTTAATACATTGTTCTTGTATGTAGAAATATCTGAGCTGGTAACGCCTGGGTGAGGTACCGCAGGAACGACAAAGCGCGACCCATCACCATAGGTAACGGTTAAGGTTGGGGGGTTAGCCTCTGCCCAGCCTTCAAGNTATATATACCATTGATTATTTGGATCAAAATCNTAATCTACAACTCCAATGGTAAACCAGTTCGATGTATCTGCTGTGTTTGCAATGTCCTCTAAAACAGTTCCAATCAACTGATATGAATAACTGCCGGGACCAAAATCAGATTCTTCTTGAAATGATCCATAGTCATTTACGCCAAAAGATCCAAAACCTTCAATTATATCATTGTATAAATCCTGAAGGTTTGCTGTTAAAGGGTTGGATGCAACGTGTGTTACACACCAGTAGGGCCAGTTGGTGTCGTATACATAAAAATTAAACTCTACCGATAAGGGAAGTTGGCTTGGAGGCAGAGAGGAGATATCAAAGGTTGCCCAACCTACCTGTTGATTTATTGATTTTATTTTACTCGTATCGGTTAAAACTCCGGCTATATTATCTATAGAACCTGTATAATACGAAGAGTCTTTTGTTGACAGNTCCGGTGTTCCATAATAGAAACCGGGGTTTTGCCATGACAAATCTACACTTCCAACCCCCGCTGTTGCCGTAAAACTGTTTGGTGGACACGCCACCACAGTACTTTGNGCATACACCAGACTCGATACTGTTAATAAAGTAAAAATATAAATTTGTTTAGATATCTTCATTGTATAAAACCTCCAGGATGTTTAGCAATTTATCATAAGATAATAGATAATAAAAAGGCGAAGTGTTTGACGCTTCGCCTTCTTATTAATTACTATATACTAATACTGATAATTATTTCACCAATATTAGTTTTTTAACTGACCGGAAATCACCCGCTTGTATGTGATAAAAATACATACCTGACGACATTGCTGCGCCGCTCATGTTTGTACCATTCCACATTATAGCATGATATCCTGGTTCTTGTATTCCGTTTACAAGAGTGGCCACTTTCTGCCCTAGAAGATTATAAATCTCCATAGTAACGTGGGCCTGCTCTGGAACATCATAACGGATAGTTGTAACCGGATTAAACGGGTTTGGATAATTTTGATGTAGTGCAAATACGCCAGGTACTGCTGCCACATCATCTATGCCAAGATACCATCCAACATCAACGGTTATTGTCCGTGGACCATTGCTCGCCTCTACTTCATCCCAGCCATCATCAGCCCATACTGACCATGAAAAATCAGCAATATATTCGCCGGTCGCTTCTGCTAACGCTGTCATAATTCCTGCGATATTTGCTACAGGAACCAAGAATGCCGTACCGGTTGTGTCGTCCCAAATTTGGAACATTCCTGTATCGGTTGCTGTTTCCCACAATATATGATAGGTGATTTCAGAACCATTAGGGTCTACAGATTGAGACCATGCAAATATCTGATTACCTCCAATATTATCGTCAGTAATAACGAGCGATGCTCCATCCGCTGGAGTTACAAGATTAAACGCTCCTGGCGCTTGATTTTCTTTGGCAGCATGTACAGCGTTAGTATGCTCTGAATGAACATAGCCTACCTCTAAGCCTGAGTTTCCTTCAATTGACATATCCATCAAGCGGCTAGCATTTACTGTATATTCAGCTTCTAATAAGGATACATTATAATCTGTGTATGTTAACACAGTGTCNTGCATCTCATCAGCGGTAAGAACGCCATCTTTCCACACATTATACATTAAAGCTGGAGGAGGAATCATTTCTGACACCTCTAAATGATAAACACCTGATGCGGTACTATACCCATCAATTACAATGTAGTAATCGCCGGCGCTTACACCACCATCTTCTGCCATCATACTTCCAAGCTCTATATATGAAGCATATGAAGTGAACTCGTTGGAGCAATAATCATCATTACAGGCAATGTTTGTTGTATCGCCCGCTTGTAGGTCCGCAGCGCTATATATATATAGCTTAGAGTCATACTCAGCATCACACAGAGAAACGATAATACCGTTTACGCTGTCTGGTACCGTCATTAGATATACCACNTCTGGAGCTGTGCTACCAGAGTATGGACATACTTCATCATAATCGTTGGTAAACCCAACGGTAGTTCCTGTGAACATTGTATCTCCATCAAGCGTAAACATATATGGTTCTGACATATCGTCACCAGTATCTCTACTGTTGTTCCGTATGTCTCCAGAACCATCTAGCGAACGACCTAAGGTTTGGGCGCCTGCAATGTTTTTACCTATTCCGTTTTGTAACAATTGTATTTGAGCTTCCTTTTCTTCCTGCGACATCATATCGGGGTACTCGTTGGACCGCCTACCATCAAACGCTTCCCAATGCAAGGTAACGCTTTCTGTGTCGTTTGTATAGGTCAAATTATGAGGACCATCTATAATGTGTAGCTCAAAATTATCAACAGCTAGACCATTATACTGTCCTGTAGCATAATNGCTATAATCATAAACAAGAGCAAACTGAACCCTATCTCTTCCACCAACCATCGGACCCGCATCTACTACTTCCGGATCAAAGGTAGAGTGAGAATAAGAAAGATCTACAAGCTCATGCCATTCCTCCATTTGAGCGCGCACCATCAGCCTAGCGTTTCCNTAAAAATCATACCAGCTTGATGGTGTATAATGCCACACATCTGCNCTAACAACNCCTGATGCATATGCACCCCAATCCATNAAAGGACTCATCAATACAATCGTACCTNCAAGACCGTTTTGACCTGCNCCCACCACAAAGGCAAACGAACTGTCAAAACCCGGAGGTGTATAATAAACAGTGTTTAAGGAATCATAGTGTGCTGAATCTCCAACAACCCATGAAACGGTGGAGTCTGTGGTGTGAACAGTCCACCCACCAAGGTCAGGATAAAAATCCTCCATCATAAGAGAGTCCACCAAATGAACTACTGGAATACCTACGTGAGCCTGCGCTTCGTTTGATTCCCAGTCTCCAGGGCCTTGATCATACATTACTGTAACTTGATAATCATAATAATTTCCATCTTCAACATCTGAATCTTCATAATCGTTGGTCGTTAATGCATCAGAAAGCTCTTCCCACTCTCCAATCATGCCATCAGACCACTCTCTGCGACTAAGTGTGTATGATACTATATCTCGTGGTAGCGATGCATTATCATAGTCAACCTCTATTTGTAAAGATTCATATTCTCTTTGGCCTTTAGACAACATGTGGAACGTACCGTTATGATTAACCATTGGCCTGTTCAAGTTGTCCATATCACGCAAATTAAAACGACGTAGGTTGTATATTGCACGACCGGCTGNTGCTGGCTCTTCCCAATGAACCGGAACTGTTGAGCCAAAACTTCCTGCTTCTAAATGGCCAGGACCAGCTAGGAAATATGGGTTACCNTCAACCGATAGTTCATCAAAAGCTCCACCCCAACCGTCAGTTGNTGAACCATCAGATTCAAACATCACAACAGGAGTTACTGATTCAGCNCCANCNAGAGANTTGACCCATGAAACGTCTGTAGCAAAGTAATCCCAACCTGAGGATGCTCCGCTAAGGGCTCCGTTTTCTTCGTCCCATATTATGGAACTATCTTCCAACATTAAACCAACATAAAAGTAGTCATAATCTTCTTCTGTTTCGAAGTTAGCCCACCATGACATATTCAGATATCCACCGCCCTCTAAATAATTAGAAGCGTCAAATGTTTCACCTGCAATCCACAGCGCAACAGCATCATCGCCATACAAGTCTCTTCCGCTTCCAGGATAGACAAGCATACCGTCTCCTAAAGCTGGATCTACTTCATACTCTACTGTATCATATACAGTAGCGCCGGTAGTAGTGTCTAGGCCGACTGAATCATAAATAACAATGTGTAAACTATCTAGCACTGCAAATAAAGCACCATCAACGTCCTCTGCTTGTGAACTACCTAAATCATCATCAGCTTCAAAGCCGCTATGGTAGTCTACAAGAGTTTCCGGTGTGATCATTCCGTTTAGCTCAACTGTATCGTTCAAAGCAAGAGTAGTTTCATAGTGTGAACTATTAAAACCATCTTTTGCAAATGTAACACTGTGCTCACCAGGTGGCGCCCCATAATAGGCATAATGACCTGGAGTTAGACTTGCTCTTGTTTCATCTACATACACTGAACCCGTTGAACCATCTGCATCCTGATAAAACGACAAAGTCATCTGTAATACAGCTGCGCCAGCTGGTGCTGCGCCATGTACTTCTAGGTGATGCCACTCATCTGTATCCCATTCAGCATCAAAACGCTCTGATTGATCTTGGTGTATAATTGCATAACTGGCGTTTAACCAAATTAAGGAAACGAAAAAGCCATTACCGCCAGTTAACTTATTATCCTCTGCGGTCATAGCCCATGCGCTTGCATATGCATCTGTTCCTTCTGCGGGAGCTGCAACCTCTTTATATATAGTGGTGTAGTTTGCTGTTCCGGCAGTATACTGACCCCACACTTTTAGAGCGCGAGATCCTGATGCAGGATAAAAAACGTTAGAACCTAAAGCTCCTAGACTGTCATTCCATATGAGATCTCCCAACGTGGAATGATAGAAGTTTGGAGCTGCTAACAGCTCAGGAGGATACACCCACCAAGGCTCTGTTGCGTTATTATTCCAACCACCAACAAAGCTTGAGTCTTCAAAACCTGGGTTCCCAAATACGGTATTTTGCCCGGTTTCTGTTAACATGGATCCATCCATCCACACTTCAACGCCACCCACTTGAGAGTCGTCTGTTGAAACAACAACCCCCTCAATTCCTGTGGCCGGTAGGGCTCCAGGAACAAAGGTAATAGTAGTGCTGTCTTCTAATGTATAGCTTCCATTATAGGAAACCTCAAGACCGTCAGTACCATCGGCGTTTTCAATACCCACTGTTGCCCCAGCTCCATAATTGGCAGAAGCTGTAGACCCAGAAAGATCAAGGTATTGTATTACAATATTTTCTGTGGCCTCATCAAACACGACTTGCCATGTATAATAATCTGTGTTAGAGCCGTATTTAACCATATCTTGAAAGGTAACAGCAAATTTTCTGTTTGGTGGATACCCCACTGTTTTTGCTAAAATCGCACCAGGAATTCCTGTAGACCACGTAGATAAAGTCCAGTCATCCCACATTGGTGCAATAAATAGATTTGGTGTAGAGGAAGTTGGGATTGGATAATTCGAATAGGCTGTGCCTCCAACAAAGTCTCCCAACGTTATTAAACCATTACTGCTTGCAGCGATCGAATTATAATACAAACCATACAAACGAATACTGAACGGTAAGTCGATAACCCCATAACTATCATCGCCAGTCATGGCTCCAGTGTCATATGCCCCTGAAGTATCTATCCAGGCAAACGGCGTTCCATTTGCATTGCGGCTGCTTACCCATGTATTTCCATCTGCATCAGGTCCACCTGAAGTTGGCAAACCACTACCTGTAAACAGCACCGTATCTGGAGATGATGCTGAGTTTGATGTGATTACCACATGTGCTGTATCAGGGCCTGAAGCGGTAGGCACAAACGTTGCTGTATAAGCAAGCGAACTATCAGGCAACAACGTTGCGCTTGTCGGCGTTACAGAAAAAGCAGCATTATCAACAACAACGCTGCTGATTACCAAGTTTGATGCGCCAGCGTTAAACATCGAACCTGTCTCGGTTGATGTTTCTCCTGGAAACACAGCATCAAAACTAACTTCTCCTGGCAAACCTGCAAGCACAGCATTTGGGTTTACCCAGTTTTGTGGTAACAACATATCATCTACCTTACGATAGCTGTAGTAGTTTGTTCCTGCGCTTCCTCTATGTTGGATGGCAAGAAACACTGTGTCGCCTACCCAGCTTGCTAGGGAATACGCTGAACGGATATTCGTATATCCTTGTGAAATTACTGTATCTAAATGTGTCCCAACAAGAAGGCTATCAACCTCATTGCTTGATTCAGACACATAAACAAAAAGCGAGTCTTCTAATATAGATGAGGAAGAAGAGTTGCTATAAAAAACCATAGAGTCACCTGCAACCGGCATCACTTTTTCTGTAATCATCCAGTCGTTGGANCCNTCTACACTAAAATGCGACCGCGCATATGCGCCTCCATACCCTGGACCATACGAAGTATAATGACTCCACCCTTCTCCTTCAGCATAGCCATAATATTCTGTTTCATATGTGCCTTCTGGGTCAAGGTCTATGTTTCTCCAACCATATGGAAAATCTTGGTCGTTAAAATCTACATACTGCCTTCCAGCTTCTCCCATAAGGGTAAGCGTGTCCGGGCTGCTGGCAGCATTATGNGTAATAATCACGGTAGAATTTTTCATTCCAAACGCTGATGGTGCCCATGTGACATCAAGGTCAAGGTCTCCACCCGCTACAACGGTATCNCCGGTTGCCATTGTTGTTAANGCTACAGCGAAATCAGCGTTGCTGCTTGTAACGCTAGAAACNACCAAAGCACCACCGCCAGAGTTTGCACCCACAGTTAATTGAGTAACTACAGATTCTCCGACCAGTTGTGGTGTCATTTTAAATGAGTTTGCATCCAACTCAACGGTTGGTTGTGGCGGTACAGGCAATACTTCTATATCATCTAAATATGCGTAATAACCGTTTGCATCATCTACNCTAAANCCAATGTGNTATGTACCTGAATANGAGGTTAGCCTTGCTTCTTGAGCNGTCCATGCGCTTGCCCACGCCCCGGNNCCACCAATAAATGTGAACAAAGTATCTGTTCCTGTAAAATCTGGCGAANCNCCTGCGGTAGTAGAAGCTGTATCGATTTCTACATACACGTCAAGACCTGAATATGAATACCCTTTTATCATAAACTCTAACTGATACCCTAACGTAGCGTTTGCGTTAGCGCTAAGATTTAAAGCCGGAGATATCAACACGTGTTCATGNCCAGAAAAAGTGTACGATGCTTTAGCAGAATAATTTCCTGCATACACAGATGAACCAGGTGTGTAAGGCCCATTTCTGTGCCATTTAGCTGTAGAGCTTGTGGCTGACACAACTGCAAGTTGAGACCAGCCTGTTGGCGCCCCAGGACTTCCCGCCCAGGCGCCGTTNTCAAAACCTTCCACCAANATACTATATGTACCTGAACCTGTAAGGCTTACAGTGTCTGGGCTTGATGCGCCATTGTGGGTAAATATTAAATTTCCAGTATCTGCTGTTTCTGCAGTTGGAGTATATGTTACTGTTAATTCTTGTGATTCAAGCCAGGCTACAGTGCCGCTTGCGGAGCTAACAGTAAAAGCTGCATTATCCGATGCGACTGTATATACCAAATCACTAGTTCCATTATTAGACAACGAAACCGTTGCTGTATTTGAAGAACCAATCAACACATCCCCCAAAGCAAGCGATGAGGCGGATAAAGATCCCGCCGGCGTTGACGGATACACAATAGCTGGGCCTGTTATATCGTCTATATATAAGTAATATGCGTATGAGGATGTATACTTAATTGCAACAAAAACATTTTGACCTGCGTTGGCTGAAAGATCTAGGCTAAACCTTGTCTGTGTTGAGCTTGCAGTGTTGCTTGATCCAAAAGTAAAGGAAGCTGGCAAGCTATCTGTGGTAGAAACGCCAACCTGAAAAGACTCAGACCCATAATAGCTTCTATACCAAAAAGCTAGTGAATCTCCACTTTGAACGCTTAGTTCTGGCGAAATCAAATATTGTGTATAATCACCACCAGAAGAGCTTGCGCTATAGTAGGATGAAAACCGAAACGTTTTCGCTCCACTATGTGAATAAGTAGATGATGTTAATATACCTGCAACATTAGATGACGAATTTTGACTGTTTGGGTTTGAAAGTATCTGCCAACCGCTTGCGCCAGACTCGAAACCCTCAACTAATAAATCTTGGTAGGTGCTGTTTCTTGCGCCAGGAGTCCCGGCAGAATCAGTTCCAGAATACGCTGCCCATGCTAAATTTGTAGATGCAGCGCCATTTAAATTTGGATGGATTCTTTCTAAAGAAGGGCCCGTTCCATCGGTGCTNCCTAACCAGCCGTTGGTTGTTTCTGTGGCGCTACTTCCATCTTCANAATCAACCGAATCTATGGTTACACCNCTTGCGTTTCTAANAACAACGTCTTCACCGCTATTGCCTAGAGCGCCAGAATCCCAGCAACACACGTCTGGATATACTCCATATTTTGCGTAATAGGCTGCGCTGTCTCGCGCAGAAACTNAATAACCATNNGCNGCAATAGAGGTCCCAGATGGAAAGGTNTCAACAACTCCTTGGCTAAAATACCATCCAGACATATCTATAGCCGCACCTGTTGTATTATGAAACTCTACAAACTCTCTATCGTCATTTGTGTTTGAACTGCCATCAGCAGCTAAAGGCATTGCGGGGTTATACATCAATTCATTAATAACTACGCTTGGCGAAGAAAAATTTGCGCCTCTATCTACCGATGCGTCGTTTTGAAAATCAAGGTTTACATGTGACTCAATAAGCTCATGTTCACTTTTAGTAATAGACATTGGGTCTGCTTGAAACGCCTGAATAAGTTCTTGTATTTCTTCTTTGCTCAACTCTTCAACTGGCTCAGTCATTTGGGTAGAGTTAGTATAAACAGAGCTTTTTTGTTTCGCGTTGTTTAATTGTGCGCTGTGCACAACATCGTTGATTGGAATAATTTGCCCATCTCCAACCGGTAAATCTTTCTCTGTTTCGGTAGGTTTGATTTGCTCANCATCNAANACNTCTTCTTTATCNTAATGAACCTCAACAGACTCTCGTTTCATNTTTACAGAACCAGACAGNTTNTTTTCCTGAATTTGTTGAGTGTTTGAAGATTTAGATAGTCTTGTTTCGTTGTTTTTGTCTGNAGCATAAACAANTGCTANAACAACAGCTACCGTTAATAAAATAGAACTTATTTTAGCGATGTATTTCATGTCACCTCTCCCTTAAGTTAGTTTAACTTTCAAAAAAAATTATACCCGAGGTTTTAAAATGCCTCCCCCCCAAATGAAGATAAGCGGTACCAATATAAGGAGCCGCTTAATAGGAGTCAAGTTTTAGTAAACGTATTGTAAATAGCGCATAAACGGCTAAGTAGTGCGCTATTTTACAAGTAATAATTTTTTCACAGCAGTGAACTGATCTGCTTCAATTTTGTAGAAATACATACCTGAACCCAACAAGCTTCCTGTCATATTTGTTCCATCCCAATTCACAGCATAAAACCCTGGTTGGTGTGAACGGTTTACAAGCTCAGCCACTTTTTGGCCTATTACGTTATATATTTCTACACGAACATTTGACTGCTCGGGAACGTCATAACGAATCGTTGTAACAGGGTTAAATGGGTTTGGATAGTTTTGATGTAAAGCAAAAACATCAGGAATATTTAGTTCGTTTTCACTGCTTAACATATATCCAACATCAAAAATAACATATCGCGGCCCATTGCTAGATTCGGTTGTCAGTTGACCNTCTGAAGAAACAACGTTCCAATGAAAACCTAGCGTGTCCTCCACTCCGTTTTCTATTAACACATCATATATATCGCTCAACGGCACCATCACNACNCTGCCAGANGTGTCCTGATCAATAGAAACGGTTGTTCCGTTTACTGTAGCGGTCCATGAAATATTATAATTTACAGGCTGACCGTTCGGGTCTGCAGACAAAGACCATGCAAACAGCTGAGATCCGCCAATGTTTTCTGGTCGTATAATTGACACATGTCCATCGGGCGGTGTTGTAAGGCTAAACCCTCCTGGCGCAGCGTTCAATGCGCTTGCACANTCTTCATTAGTAGGGTCTGTTTCGTGCATTACATATAAGACCTCTGAGCCTATATTTAAATATCGTGGTACAACGCCGTGCACTTGGTAACAAGCTTCTGTCGTTGCCGAAACATATTCATCAGTCCATANGTTTTCTTCTATCTCTTCAACAACCATTGATCCGTTTTTATACACGTTGTAGCTAATGTCTGGTGGGGGAACGTCTGCACATAAATCAATATTGAAATCCNCCCAATCTGCCATGCCAAAACCTGCNCCACCTNNAGTAAAGAAATTGCCCNATGANTCTGTTTGTCCGCTTAAACCAGACCAAGAAGCTCCATCGTCACTCATAAAGAATGGTGAAAAGTAATACGTTGTATCGGCGCCCTCTATTCCCCAAACAGCTTCTGTTTGTGGGCGAAACATAACAAACACCGCTTGGTCAGGCTCATTAAAAAATGTATCACTTAGAGCCACAGAGTAAACCTTTACTCCCAACATGTCATCTGTTTCAATGGTTTCATAGCTATGAAAAATTGTATCCATCGTGCCAACGTTGACATCAAGCGTATCAATAATAGCCACCAAAACCTCTGTTTGTAGGGCGGAGTTCATTGTGTTTTCAGTGTTAAAATAGGTGCCTGAAACCGACAACAAAGGAACTGTGTCTACATCAAACTCTGTGATGCTCCATATGCCAGACCCTTCTCCAAAACCCCAATAATAAGCTGTGGATTGTGAAGGGCTAAAACAGGTTAGCTCTCTATTGTGGTCATTTATAATTAAGTCTGTTTTAATAGCATCGCTAAAACCAGTTTCTACATTTTCTTGCAACACCTGTCTCGTAAANATCGAAGAATCTGGGTGTAACCAGTTAAGCGTAACGGTTGATATTGTTGCGCTCGAAGTTAGGCTGTGCGGNCCCGCAATTGTTTCAATATAAAAATCATCAAACGCCACTCCGTTTCCATATCCAGAATTCAACCCAGCTGTATGNGTGTACAACAACGCAAACTGTGCTTTNTCTNNTCCNGAAACAAGCTCGCCNACACTTGCTGAATAGTTTTGCCAACCATCTAAATGGTCATAACCAAAATTTACCGCAAGTTGCCACGGGCCCATATCTGACCGGACAAAAAGTTGNACAATGTTATTATCAGCAAAATCTCCATATACCTGCGCATAACCTGACAGGCGAACAATTGCTGTGTAATTATCTATAAAATCTATAAATGGGGAAACCAGCCAAGTTGCAAAATTGTCTTCGCCACCCCTTCCATCGCTCAAATAAGCAAAGCGTGAATGTGCTGGNGGTGATAATGCGCCAGCGCCAAACGCTGTGCTTGCATCTGCAGAATCTCCTACTAACCACTCTGCAGCATCGCTACTGTAAAAAGCTTCCCAGTTTTCCCATGAGAAAGTTGTGCTTTCGAAGTCTTCCAAACCAAAAGCTTCATCTGTGACAACTACAGGNGTTCCTGGNCTAGCGNTTACATACCCAACCCAGAAAGACTCTCCTTCATCATATACAGCGCTCACCGCATACTCATAATATTCCCCTTCTACTACAGCCTCGTCCTCATATGAACCAGTAGAGGTGCTAGCCTCCAGCTCCCACAAACCAAAAGGCCAGTCGCGCTTAAATAAATTATACCCCACCAAAGACCTGTTGGCCAGGTTGTTATAGTTATAGGAAACCTCAATCGAGGGAAATTCTCTTTCTCCTTTAAGGCTTTCNNTCAACATTCCGTCGTCTCCCATTATTGTTGTTCTGGTAGGAACCTCATCTTCTGTTAGGTCAATTGCNTGTATGGTGTAGTTAGCCCGACCAGAANCCTCCGGGGCTTCCCATGATAACGGGATAGATGATCCATAGCTNGTTGCCGATAATTCAGAAGGCGCTGCTAAGAAAAACGGATCCCATGTAACTGAAAGATTATCAAAAGCTCCGCCGACTGCAGTTACCCCNCCATCAGCTGAAAATAAAATACATGGGGTAGCGGTTGCTGATCTTCCNTCTAGCACCCAGCTCATATCAATCTCTAGGTGTTGCCAACCATCGGATGCTCCGCTAATTAAACCCACGTCTGAAGTATACCACGCAATCCCATCGTCCAACCGTAGACACAAATAAAAGAAATCATACCCTTCTTCTGTATCAATATTGACATCCACGCTAAACGTTAAGCGCCCTGAAGCGTTCGTTAAATCAAGGGTAGAGNCTGAAACCCAAAAAACCATATCGTTGTTTTCATATGATCCAGAGTCTGGAAAGATTAGCATAGATGATCCTGATTCAGGTAAAACTGTATCGCCACTATCCAAAACAAACATATTGGATACTGCGAAAANATTGCTCCCAACGCTAACCTCAGAAGAGCCGCTGTCTTGTCCGGCTTCAAAACCAGATGAATACAGACTNTTAACATCNAGGGGTTGTAATGCGACGTTTAAAGNTACGGTGTCATCTTCTACCAGGTTNATATTGAAAATAGCATTGTGAAAATCTTCTTTTNCAAACTGGGCGCCCGCTAACCCTGCNGGTGCACCATAATAACCGTACTCTCCGTTCGCGTTTGTATANGTTGTTGCTCCCGCTATGCTAACCATTACACTATCTANAGCGTTGCCGTTTTCAGTGTTTGTTACCACCCCTGCTATATATGTGGTGGAACCACCATCGCCTTCTACGTGTAATGTGTCTGGGCTAGATGGACCATCATGTAAAAACACAATATGCCCAGTGTGCAAACCNCCAAGATCTGGGCTAAAAGTTACCGTTAATTCAGTTGACTCTTCACCTTCCAGCGTGCTATTCGCCAGTGCGGCAACAAAAACAGAATTGTCACTAACAACGCTATTTATAGTCATCGCTGAAGAGCCCATATTTGCCAACCATATAGATTCAGATGTTGAAGCCCCAGGAAGCGTGTCTAGCGTGAGCGTGTCTAGCTCTAACACAAACTCACTTGTGCTGGAAATTAGATATGAGGATGTTAGAATATCATCTACGCGATGATAGTTGTATGAATTATATGTATAGTCATCTTGTAAAGAAATAACAATGGAGTCGCCTGCATAATGGGAAAGACTCATGGCTGCTCGTTTATTGTTATACCCTGAAAAACGAACAGAGTCAAGATTTACAAACCCGGTGGTTGCGCCAAGTATTTTAACCTGAACATGCATATATCCGCTATCTGCAGAGTTGGAAGAGTTATAATAAAAAATTAACGAGTCACCGGTTTCCGGGGTTAGTGTTCTGCTTTCTAATCGCTCAGCGCCGCCTGGCGACCTGGCGTAATAACCTATAGGGTTTCCTGTGTATCCAGGACCGTAATAGCTATAATTAAACAACCACGGGTCTCTGTCTCCATCTTGGTCAATGTTTTGCCATTGCCACGGAAGGCTCTCAATAAATGCGGCCCCTTGAAAATCATCATTAATATCAAAAGAAACATATGATCTTCCCGCTTCACCTGAAAACCCAATTGTATCTGGGCTTGTATCTGCGTTATGATAAATAATTGCGTTGGTTTGTTTTAACCCAAAAGAGCTTGGAGCCCAAAGCATATCTACATCCACATCTCCACCTGGTTCAATTGTGTTATTTGTAATTTCAACAGAAAGAGCAACGCTAAAATCGCTATTCCCCGTAGAAATACTATCAATAACAAGCGCGGCAGAGCCTGAGTTTGTTCCTATGTTAAATCTGGTGTTCCCTGTGGTTTCGCCAATCGTCTGTGGCATATATCCAAGAGATGAGTATGTTAATGAAAGCTCTGGTGTTGGAGGCACCTCAACAAAAGAAAGTTGATCTACATAAATGTCGCCTGCTACACTTTGCCTGTTTCCTCTTCCCACCATTTTAAAGGTGTATGTTGATCCCAAAGGAACGTTAATAGAGACGCTAACCCAACCAACGACACCTGTGCTATAATTTTCTGTTGTGTCTGAATATGTCTTTACCCAAGAGGCGCCACCATCAGTAGAGTACGATACATAAAATTCTTCTGTTCCGCGTTTTTTCATATAAAAACGTAGTGCGCCTTCAACCGCAGCAATGCTTGTTGTTGTATATTCAATTGGTGGTAAAATAAATGCGCTTGTATCTGTTCCTGCGCTACTTCCTTCGTAGCTGTCGAACTCAGCTGAAAACTCTCCTTCATAAACATTAGATGATCCTGTTGCTTTTTCCCATCCATTTGCTGCGCCATCTGAAGACCAACTCATATTGCCTTCTTGTGACATTCCAATTGGCTGGGGAACGCCAACACCTAACTCAGCAGACCACGATTCAAAGTCTTGCCAATATATAGCATCTTTTCCTGCACCCATCACCATTATAGAGTCTGGTGATGTTGATCCGTTGTGAGTTAAAATCACATAGGCCGTATCGCCACCTACTGCTGTTGGGGTGTAGGTTATTGTTATTATTTCAGTGTCTTCTCCGCCACCTATTAAGGTTAAAGATGAAGATGAAACGGAAAAATCTGCGTTCGTTGCGGAAACGCTTGATACAACAAGATCAGACGCTCCAATGTTGCCAACAACAACGGTCTCATCCATTCCGCCTAAACCCGTATTGCCATAATCGATTGAGTTTTTATTGAGCGTTATTACTGGGCTATTATCAATCCAAACCTGGGGGCCATTAAAATCATCTACATATAAATACCAACCATTTGTTGTGTTATGCTGTACTGCAATAAAAATATCTTGTCCAACATAAGACTCTAAAGCATAAGCATACCTAGTCCACGTTGTTGGAACCGTAGACACGCTGGAAAGCGTATCTGTAAAACTTGCGGCAGCTTCTGCGTTGGTAGAAGAAACGCGTACATTAAAACTTTCATAAGGGTTGCTATTGCTAGAGCGCGCCCAAAAAGATATTGAGTCTCCGCTTACAACTTCTAGTTTTGGCGTGATAAGCCAATCGTCACTTCCGGTTGCATAATAATATACTCTGGCGGAGTAATCGCCAGAATGAGAATAAAAAGAAGAGTTGTGCGCATACCAGTTGTTTGGATGGCCATCTAGGTTTAATAGCGACCAGCTATCAGGAATGCTGCCCCCTTCAAATCCTTCGCTTAACAGGTTTGGGAGAATCATTGTATGGCTACCAAGATAGGACCAAGTCTGTAAATCATAAACAACCCATTCCGAGTTTGCGGCTGTGGTTCCAGCAGATGACGCCCAGTCGGCGTTACCCGNGCTTACGGAGCTTTTTCGCACTAGCGTGTGGTCTTTTGTTGCCTCTGCAACACCAGCAACCGACCAGCCTAGGCCTGGGTCTTCACCTAAAAGGCCAAATATATCAATTAACGTGGTGTCGTTGTTTGCAACCTTAAACAATCCGCGAACATCGTCCCCGTTGAAAGCAGAAACAGAGCTTTCTGTTGTATCGGCTTCTTCTAATATTATGGCATCCGACGATGAGTGCGCAACAACATAAACATCTCCATCCAACAAGGTCCCGCTTAATCCCAGCTCTGCGCTATTCCATGGGGTATTTCCGTTTTGACTATACTTAATGATATAGTTGCTTAAATCCACGCTTCCGCCGGTGCCGTTATAAATTTCTAAATATTTATTATTACCGCTTCCCTCCGAATACTCTGAAAAGAATAAGTCAGATGCATTTCTAGAAACGGCTGAGCGCTCTGTAATTGAAGGTCGAAACACCCCATCGCCAGATGGCGGGATTTCATTTATATTATCTCGAAGAATTTGTTTTTCGTATGGATTTAAAAACTCTCCCTGTATATACTTGTTAATAATAAACTCAATAACGCTATCATCAACTCTTTGGCTTGATGCGTTATTGTTTGAAACAATATCTGCGTTTTTTAAAACGCTAAACTTTTGTCTGCTCGCCTGTTTTGTGGGTGTGGCAAACTTAATACCTTCTGCCGGCTGCTCTGGGGTAACATAACCCAAAGGAATGGCTTCGGTTGCTCTTGCGCGGTTTTGTTGTTCGTTGTTTTTTAGATCGTTTTTATCCGCTGCCTGTATTGATACAGCAAAGATAAGCGCCCCTAAAAGGATTTTGTTTATGTTAAGTCTTTTAGTATTCATTATAACTCCAAAATTAAAAATTATTTAATAGATAAAATTAATCCGCTACATAAGTAAATATTTTCTTCCAATATATACTGTGTAAAATAAAAGAACAAGTTATCACTATTATATGTGCTCCACATCACGTAATGATTGCCTTAATATTAAAAAATCATTATCATAAAATTGCAAAAGAAAAATCATCTTTCACTTTACCCACTATACGATTAAATCTTTTGTCCGATTTTAAAGAGTTTCTGACTTTATTGCAGGCATGCAAAGCTGTTGTGTGGTCACGTCCACCAAAATGCATGCCTATGGTGGATAAAGACAGCCCAAGAAGTTCTCTGCAAAGATATACGGAGATTTGTCTGGCCTCAGCGATTTCTTTTCTTCTGCTTGGACCCACAATATCATCAGAGCGAACGTTGGTCAAGTCTGCCACTCTGTTAATAATATCCTCAGCTGAGACGTCAGCGGAAATAGTGTCTCCCAACCTTTCTTTCAGCACTTTTTTTACAAGAGGAAAATCAATGTCTGCCTGGGTTAATGAAGCGTGAGCAAGCAATCTAATAATAGTGCTTTCAAGTTCACGAACACTGTTCTTTAGATGTATTGCAATAAACTCTATCACATCATACGGAAGGCTTAACCCGTTCATTTCTGCTTTCTCCATTAGAATCGCCACTCGGGTTTCATAGTTTGGCGGCTGCACATCGACAGATAAGCCAGATTGAAAACGGCTCAATAGCCTGTCTTGAAGTCCAGACATTTCTCCTGGATATCTATCTGCTGTCATTACAATTTGTTTTCCAAGCTGGTATAGTTCATTAAATGTGTGAAAAAACTGCTCTTGTGTTTGCTCCTTTTTTTGAAAAAACTGAATATCATCAATTAACAAAACATCGGCTCGCCTATATGACTTAGAAAAGTCTGCTGTATTATTTTTTTGAATAGATGATATAAAATCAAGGGTAAACTTTTCACTCGACGCTATAACGATTTTAATATTAGGTGAGTTTTCAATTATTTCATTACCTATGGCGTGCAACAGGTGTGTTTTACCAAGCCCTACGCCACCATATATTACTAGAGGGTTAAAAGATTGACTCCCTGGGGTTTTTGCAACTTTTTGAGCAGCTGCCTTTGCAAATTGATTGTTTGGACCCTCAATAAAACCTTCGAAAACATATGCAGCATTAAGGTGTCGTGGTCTTTTTGCTTGTTTTGTTGCAACACTACCGTTGCTGGTTTTTTGGTCTGTTTCGAGATGCAAAGCTTCACCAGAAACCACAAATTTTAAATTATTTGTTTTGACCCCTAGTTCGTTTATGGTGTTTAATATCTGTGCGGAATAGTGCGTTTCAACCCACTCTGAAAAGAACTGGTTAGGCACCTGAAGCACCGCTTTAGACGTGTCGACACCTAGCATTTCGATAGGCTCAAACCACGTATCAAACGTGTGCGCTGGAAGACGTTTTTTTAGTTCGTCTTTTGTTTTATTCCAAAAGTCTAAATGATTCATAAAAGTTGTCCACAGGTTATCCACATCCACCTGTGTTGATAATTTATGCACTTAAATAAATTGTAATCAAGAGTTGAATTGGATATTTTGATTTAAATATAAAAATAAAACATTTATATATGATTTTTAATTATAATCTGAGTTCGTTATTTTCCGCCGCTTAATTTATTGGTCAAAAAATGAAAAGAACATATCAACCAAGCAATCGAAAAAGAAAAAACAAGCACGGTTTTCGAGCAAGAAAAAAGACTGTTGGCGGTAGAGGTGTCTTAAAATCAAGACGTCGCCGTGGAAGAAAAGTCTTATCTGCTTAATTATTAAATAACCGTTAACGCTATTGATTTAAACCATGGATAGAAATTCCGTTTTAGCGTTTCTATTAATTGCAATAATTATTCTGCTTATGCCAGAATATTATAAAATGGTATATCCTGACGCGCAGCTTTCTGATTCAACAGAAACTATAATAAATCAAAACTCAACAACTCAACCGGATAAAACACCACCCCCTTCTCTTGAAGAACTAGAAATTGACAATGATGAAGAATTTATATCGTTTGATGTACAAACAAATCTGTATAAGGCTACTGTTAGCAATGAAAATGGTGGCGCTTTTACCTTTTATGAATTAAATAATTATGCATTAAACGACTCGGAGCTCGTTAATCTGATTGATAAAAGCAACCGACAAAACTTGGGTGTGTCTTTTCGATCAATTGATGGTGATCTAATTAATCTTTCAACGGGATGGAAAACAACAAACCAATATGATATAAGCGTATTCAGCTCTTCTAAAACAGTTTCGTTTTATAAAACAATTGAAAATAAAAGAATATCAAAAGAGATCACTTTTTATCCGGACCGTTATGTCGTTGACATAAAAACAAACCTATCAGAGGCGAGCGATATTATTTCTCAAAACGTTGCATCTATTTCTTGGCCCAAAGGGCTTCCTTTAACAGAGCCAAATAGAAAAGATGAGCTTACATATTATAGTGCAGTAGTATATCAAGGCGATGAATCGTATTATCCAAAAGCAAAAGCAAGAGGACAAGAAAGTCTAGAAAAAATGCTATATCCAACTGACTGGGTTGGTATTAGAACAAAATACTTCTTCTCTGCGTTTGTTCCAGAAGCAAAAGCGTCTGGCGCAGAGGTTCTAGCTGTTGAAGAAGGTGAAACAAAAGAATATAGCGTTGGGCTTTTATTTAANNCCCTATCCCCTTTTAANACNAGNCTTTANCTNGGCCCTCTTGANTTCAATAGAATAAAAAAGCTAGACAACAGCCTTGACCAAATAATGAACTTTGGTTGGGCTTTTATTCGCCCCATATCAAAAGGTGTCCACTGGGTTTTGTTGTTTTTAAATAATTATATACCAAATTATGGGTTTGTTCTTTTGTTGTTTTCTGTTCTCATAAAGATATTGGTTTATCCCCTTACAAGCAAAAGNCTNAATTCAACGAGAAANATGCAGGCNATNCANCCCCTGTTAAANGATTTGCGTGAAAAACATAAAAACGATCAGNGAAAATTTGCTCAAGCACAAATGGANCTTTTCAANGANCACGGGGTAAACCCTNTAAGCGGGTGTGTNCCTGTTCTNCTACAAATGCCTTTGTTGTTTGCNCTNTTTACNGTTTTTCGTTCTTCNATAGANCTAAGAGGCGANCCNTTTATTTGGTGGATAAAAGACTTATCNNGNCCNGANNTTGTGTTAGANTTGGGNATAAATATTCCNTTGTATGGAAGCGGGGTNGCTATTCTTCCACTNTTAATGGGCATTACAATGTTTNTACAAATGAAATCNGCNCCNACAGGNCAAGGTCCNGCCCAACAAAAAGCTATGATGTATTTTATGAATGGTTTTTTTATTTTAATCTTTAATCAATTTCCTTCCGGATTGGTTTTATACTANACACTATTTAATGTTTTAACCATTGCACAACAAAAATATCTTTCCACGCAAAACGAAAAAAACAAGGCTGAGAAAGTATAGTTGTGTTGTCTGGCGATACAATTGTCGCCCAATCGACCCCATANGGATACGGCGGGTTGGGNGTATTAAGACTATCAGGTAAAGATAGCCTAAAAATCCTTAANAGAATTACAAANAACAAAAAGCAGTTAACGCCTCGNCTNGCTGAAANGCTGACTNTCTATNNAAACAATGAGCCCNTTGATGAGGTTGTGGCGACATACTATNAAAACCCTAAGTCCTTTACTGGAGAAGAAATGATAGAAATATCATGTCACGGAAGCCCTTATATTATAGAAACAGTAATTAATGCGTGTATACAAAAAGGTGCAAGAGCCGCTGGCCCGGGCGAATTTACAAAACGTGCATATATCAATGGAAAGATTGACCTTATACAGGCAGAGTCTATAGCAAACATGATAGTGGCTAGCTCTAAAGCCGGGCTAAACAACGCTATGCATGGGCTAAAAGGAAAGCTCTCGAAATCAGCAAAAGAGGTTTCAAACAAAATAACAGACCTTCTTAGTTACTGTGAACACCTTTTAGATGTTTCAGAAGNTGACATTCAAAAAGACAACCACAATTATGTAAAAACGGAAATTACACAAATACATAAAAAACTTAGCAAACTAATCGAAAACTATGATACATGTCGCGTTATGACTTTTGGCGCTATAGTCGCGTTANTTGGTAANGCAAATAGCGGAAAATCAACGCTTTTTAATTGCCTTGCAGGCAACAAAAGGGCTATAGTTAACGAGCAACCAGGAACAACGCGCGACTATATAGATACACAAATATTAATAAAGGGNGTNCCTATTAAACTAATAGACACTGCAGGNATAAGAGACTCTAAAAACAAAATTGAGAGCGAAGGTATTGATAAATCAAAAGAGCTCATTAATTCGGCAGATTTGGTGTGTGTTGTCAGCGACCTATCTCAGCCGATAGACGCGCAACTCATTGATTATATTAAACTTAAGAGTANTAAATATATAATTATTAATAATAAAATAGACATATTTAAATCCAAAGTTAAATTGCGCAACAAGGCAAACAATGTATATATATCCGCCCTTAAGCGAACGGGCATTAAGGCGCTAGAAAAAGTGATTATCAAACAACTAAACGCAGATAAAATTCCTAATAATATAAACGGAGCATCTACCCCGCGCCAATATGATGCGATCAATGATTGTATAGACTCTCTAACTAATATTCAAACCAGCCTGCTTGTTTCTTTTCAATTGGAGTTGATGTGTTATGAGTTAGAAAACGCACTAAACAGCATTAACGGGCTTTTAGGTCTTAGCGCTAATGAAAAAGTGTTAAATAGGATGTTTGACACTTTTTGTGTGGGTAAATAATATAATGAAACCAAGCGTGTTTGATGTTATAGTTGTAGGTGGTGGACATGCGGGCGTTGAAGCTGCCCTAGCCGCTAAAAGAGTGGGTGTTTCGGTTGCCTTAATTACCATGAACCCCCAAACAATAGGCAGAATGTCTTGTAATCCGTCTATAGGTGGACTTGCAAAAGGTCAAATGGTGCGTGAAATCGATGCCCTTGGCGGGGTTATGGGTTTAGCGGCAGACTCAACAGGAACACAGTATAAACTTTTAAACAAATCAAAAGGGAGGGCTGTTTGGTCTCCAAGAGCCCAGGTTGACAAAAGAGAATATGAGAAATTTATTAAACGTTACCTTCAAAAGAAAAATGTTACAACAATTGAAGGTGAGGCCGTCTCCCCTGCTGTTAACGGGGGCGCGGTGTTAGGCGTTAACATGTCTAATAATGATCAGCTTTTGTGTAAAAAGCTTATACTCACCAATGGAACCTTTTTAAACGGACTGCTTCACATCGGAGATAAAAAAATTCCCGCTGGTCGAATGGGTGAGGTTAGATCTGAAGGAATAACTGAAGCCTTAAATTCTTTAGGTTTAAAAAGTGGGCGCCTTAAAACAGGAACGCCCCCAAGGCTATATAAAAACTCAATAAACTGGGAACATTTACAATCAATTGATGGCGATGCTCTTCCTATACCGTTTTCTCATTTTCACACATCGTTCACACCAACAAACGAACCAAGCTTTGCTGTTTCAACAAACCCGTTAGTTCATCAGGCTATATGGGAAAACATTAACCTTTCACCAATGTATTCAGGCGATATACTTGGCGTTGGCCCAAGATACTGTCCATCCATAGAAGATAAAATAAACCGTTTTAAAGGGCGCGACTCTCACCGTCTAATTTGTGAACCGGAGTGGAAAAACTCAGATCAAATTTATCTTAACGGTTTTTCTACAAGCCTTCCTGAGTCCGTTCAACTAAAAGCGTTAAGGCAAATAATGGGTTTTAATAATGTAGAGCTGGTAAAGCCGGGGTATGCAATCGAGTACGATTATTTTTATCCAAACCAACTAAAAAGAACCCTTGAAACAAAAAACATTACTGGCCTCTACCTTGCTGGGCAAATAAACGGCACATCTGGCTACGAAGAGGCTGCTATTCAAGGTTTAATAGCTGGTGCAAACGCTGCCCTTTCTGCGAAAAACCATAAACCGTTAGTTTTAAGCAGATCAGAGGCTTATGGGGGTGTTCTTGTTGATGATTTAACAACAAAAAGCACGCCAGAACCGTACAGAATGTTTACATCAAGAGCTGAGAACCGTTTAGTTTTAAGATTTACCAACGCAAGCACAAGGCTTGCAGAAAAAGCTTTTAACAGCAAGCTAATAGATAATAAGCAGTACGATATAATGAAAAAACAACAAGAGGAGGTCTGCAAAATAAAAGAGGCTTGTAAACAACCCATTACGCCGCCAGTTGCAAACCCGGTGCTAGAACAAATAAGTGAACCAGAAATAAAACAACAAATAAAGCTGAAAGAACTTATAAAGCGCCCCGGCGTTATGATTAGCATGTTTATACCAATGCTTGTTCAAAAACCGCAGGTTCAGGAACCCTATGTATATGAAACTTCACTAGAGGCTGATACTGAAATAAAATATAAAGGGTATATAAAAAGAATAGATAAACAAACAAAAGACATACTTAAAAACGACAGCCTGGCGCTAGATCCGAAAACAAACTACAAGGACGTAGAAGGCCTATCGTCAGAAGCCCAGGAAAAACTTGACCTAACAAAACCTGAAACGCTGGGGCAGGCAATGCGCGTATCGGGTGTAAGCATATCAGATGTGGCTGTGCTAAACATATATACAGCAAAAAAGATGCGTGTTTCACGTGAAACAAACAGATAAAAAACAAAAGAGAAATAACGAGATTGATCGGTTTATAACAGAGGCTGTATTAGACGAGCGCGTTACATTAAAAACCAATAGCATAAAAATTATTGAATATATAATTGGAAAAATAAACGAAACGAGCGGCTTATTCTATTTTGGTGAGAACAGCTATCAACTATATGGTCTTATTGAACAGAGGAAAAAAGGTAATTGCACATATATCGAATCATCATTAAACGAACAGCTATATCCATCATCGTTAAATAACAACATGAGGAGCAACACAAAAAGATTACACATGCATATTAAAAGAATAAAGGGCGGTCTATTCTTTTGTGATGAAATAAACAATAAAATAGACATACAGGTAGAAAGTGAGGAGGTTGAAGATTTTAACATAAAACGTGGTGATTTGGTTAGCAAAAAAGAGTTTGAAGAAAAGATGATTTTATTAGGATATGAAAACGTAGACACAACAAAACACAAGGGTGAAATCTGCGCAAGAGGCGGTATAATAGATGTATACCCGATAAACGAATATTATCCAATAAGATTAGAGTTTTTTGGAAACAAGGTTGATACAATAAGAAGTTTTGATATAAACACACAGCTTTCGATAAAACAAAAAGAAAGTATTAATATAGAAAATAATAAAAAGAAGATAAAGTCAGTAGAATCAATATCTTATGAAGATTATATATTGGAGAATAATTATAAGATTTTATATGGAAAAATTAATGAAAATATATATGAAATTTCAAACAGACGTTGTGGCAGTGGGGGTGTAAATTATAATGTAAACACTTCAGCCGTAAGGGTTTCGTTAAAGAAAATTGAACAAAAGAATAGTAGTATAATAAATATTGAAACACTATATAAAGGATCAAAAAGAAAAGAAAGCGGGTTCAGCAAAAAAAATATAAA
>NZXJ01000032.1 GCA_002701945.1 Fidelibacterota bacterium | reverse complement strand
TCAGAAGATGTTTCAGCTTTTGTAGAAAAAATTATCCAATATGAAACAAACCCTATGTATGGTATGTGGAGGCAGCGTGTAACATTAGTAGCAGATGATGCTGCTAGACCAGAGCCTGTTCATGGTTCTATAGCAACTGGAAAAAGTCATACTCAGAACTCTGAGACAATTGCAAATCTTATCAGCCCAGGTATTGAAATCAGAAAATTATACATGATGGAGTATCCTGAAGTAAGTAATTCTTCCTTATATGGAGTTATTAAACCTGATGCAACTGAAGAATTATTAAATATACTTTCAGAAGGCACAAGTATCATAAATTATATTGGACATGGATCAGCTCATCAATGGGCTCAGGAAAAATTATTATATCAAGATGATGACTTAAATAATATTATAACTAATGGAATGCTTCCAGTTTGGATAGCAGGAACATGCTCCTGGGGCCATTTTGATGATTTAGATACAGAGGCTTTTTCAGAAGAAATCATACGTATGAAAAATAATGGAGCAAGTGCAATTATTTCTACAACTAGATTAATATCTGTTACAAGTAATGCATATTTTACAAGAGAAATATTTAAATCTATTTTTCAAGATGGATTAATTACAAATGATCCTATTGGAATTGTAATGCAATCAGTAAAAGATGGATCATCAAGTGGAGAACTTTTTCAATTATTTGGTGATCCAGCAATGAAAATTGCGTTACCTCAACATAGTATAAATATTACAAATATTAGTCCAGATACTTTACGTACTTTAGATACTGCAAGGGTATATGTAAATCAAGAAATCGATGTTGGTGGTTCAGGAATTGGTTTTCTATCTCTCAATGATGCAGATAATATAGTTACTCGGCAATACTCTATAAGTTCTACGAATCAAGAATTAAGTTATTCTTTACCAGGGAAAACTCTATTTAAAGGTCAATTTTCCTTTCAAGGTGAATCTTTTAGTGCTTTAATGAGGATACCCAAAGATATTTCATATTCTGATGAGAATGGTAAAATTAATGTATATATGATTTTAGATGAGTACCCATCCCGTGAAGCAATTGGTTCTGTCCAAGATATAGTACTTATGGGTGGTAATTCTGTGCAGGATGTCTCAGGCCCTATTATCTCATTTGAAGATGAAAACGGTAAACAATTAAGAAATGGTGACCATTTAGATCGCGGAAAACAATTATATTTACGATTGTCTGACCCTATAGGTATTAATTTAACAGGCGAAGTGGGACATGAAATTATATTTAGCGATGTTTCTAATGGTAATGATATAGATATAACCCATTTATTTATTTACGATGAAAATAGTATTACTACTGGAAAAATACCCATCAACTATTTAGATAATGATAATCTTAATTTTCAAATTCAAGCCTGGGATAATGCAAATAACCCTTCTCAAAAAGATATAAAGCTATTTATTATCAATAATAATGATATTATACTATTCAATGTATTTAATTACCCCAACCCATTTAAAAATAATACTCAATTCAGCTTTGAAATAAACCAATCGGCTGAAGTTGAGATTAATATCTATACATTAGGCGGTAGAAAAATAAAGAATATAAGAAGTGATTACTATGAGGCTGGTTATCATTATATTAACTGGGATGGTAAAGATACATATGGAGATAACATTGCGAATGGAGTATACCTTTACTCGCTAAAAGCAATTAATAATGGTAAATCAATATCTAAAATCGGTAAAGTTGCTAAATATCAATAGTTTTCATGTTTCCATTTAATAACGTTATTTTAGCTTCAAAATCACCTCGAAGAAGAGATTTACTTAAACAGATAGGTATAAATTTTTCAATTGAAATTAGCGGTATAGATGAATCAATACCATTGGATCTACCCCCAATTCTTATGGCAGAGTATTTATCAAAAGAAAAAGCAAAAAAGATATCAATAAAGTTTCCAAAACAACTTGTTATTGGAGCAGATACTATAGTTGTTTTAGATAATAAAATACTTGGAAAACCAAAAAGCAATAAAGAAAGTTTTGAAATGCTTTCATTTTTATCAGGGAAAACACATAAAGTAATTACTGGAGTTTCTTTACAATGTATTAATAACAATATTAATACTTCTTTCCATGAAATTACTAAAGTTACATTTAATGAATTAAGTGATAGCGATATATCTTATTATATAGAGACTTATAAACCTTTTGATAAAGCGGGAAGTTACGGTATACAGGATTGGTTTGCTGTAAATGTTGAAAAAATTGACGGATGTTTTTATAATGTTATGGGGTTTCCGTTAGCTAGATTTTGGAAAGAAATCAACGAATTAATATAATTTAGTTTTTCATAATGCTATTGGCATTTAATTTCCGTCCTAAATAATTGTTATAATAATGGCTGAACTGCATAAAAACCTAAAATCGCTTAGACGTGAACGAAAAATTGATTTAGAAGCAATTGAAAAACGAACTAAGATTGATATCAATTACTTAAAAGCTATAGAAAGTGGAAAATTTGAAATTTTACCTAGCACATACATTCGTTTATTTCTTAAAGCCTATTGTGTTGAAATAGGCGCTGACCCCGTTGATGCTCTTCACCAATTGGATAGCATGCAAAATAAAAATAAGAAGAAACCATTTATTTCTGAAAAAGAAGTTTTGCCCAATGAAGATGCCAATGATACTAAAAATGAATCTTCTATTATTGATTCATCAAATAGACCCTATCAAAAAAGATCAGATTGGATTAAAGGCCTTTCTATGATACTATTGCTTTTATTTAGTATCTATATTATAAAAAAAATTGTAAGCAATGATGAAAACTCATCTAATTATCAAAAAACAGGTATTGAATCAAATCTAAATCCAATTACAGATTTTGAATTAATAAATGATTTTATAATAGATAAAACAAATATTGGGTCTATAGATGTTGATCCACCATATATGGTGAAAATAATATCTAGAAAAGAGAATATTTGGATAAGAACAGAAATAGATTCTTCATTACCAATTGAAAATATCTTACAAAGCTCTAATCAAGATAACTTTTCTTTTGTTAAGAGATTTGAAATATTAGTAAACCCAACAAGTAATATAGATATTTATTGGAATGGTCAAATAATCCCAAANATTGAATCAACTGAGAATCCAGCAAAAATAAATTTAAATGGTATGAATAGAACTATCACTATTCAACATTTTGTACCTCAAAACTAATTTCTCACACACCATTACCCACCNNTTATAATTAGTAGACACTTCGTCTAATAAATAAATCTTTTTTTAACATATCTAGATAAAAATATATTGACATATATATTGATACTAGATAGATTGTGGGTAGTTGTGGGTAAATATCCCTTATATTTAAATAATTATGACGACAAATTTAAATACATTCACTGGGGAATATTCTTATACGGTTGATAATAAAGGTCGTGTNAATATTCCAGCAAAATTTCGAAAAGCATTNTCTGCAGATAATGAAGAAATGTTTGTTATTACTAGAGGAATGGATCCATGCATTTGGGTCTATCCAGCTATTATTTGGAAGAACATTGAGAACGACTTGAAAAAACTATCTTCACTATCTGCAATCAATAGAACATTTATTAGAAACACAGTCAGGTATGCTTCAACTACCACTTATGATAAACAAGGGCGTATTCAATTAACATCAAACTTAATTGATTACTCTCATCTAAAGAAAAAAACATTAATTATTGGGATGGTAAACAAAATAGAAATTTGGAATCCAGAAAAATTAAAAAACATTGATAAGAAAAATATAAATATTGATAATAACGCTTATGATGAGCTTGCAGAAAAAATTATTATTTAATGAAGCCGTATACAGTGCAGGATTCAGCATTAACCCATNTCCCTGTNATGAGTTCGGAAGTATTAACGTATTTAGACATAAAATCAAATGGANTTTATATAGATGGGACCATTGGTCCTGGAGGGCACGCCATACAAATCCTCAACAATTTAGGAAAACACGGTAAGCTAATTGGTATAGATCGTGATGAGGATGCATTGAAAATCTGTAATAAAAATTGTTCAAGCTCTTCTTCTCTCCTTTCGCTTTTTCATTCATCATATAATAAAATTAACACAATACTAACTAAGGAGAAAATCTCTTCAGTTAATGGTATAATACTTGACCTTGGCCTGTCATCGAACCAGCTCAACTCTAGATCAAGAGGGTTTTCTTATCGGAGTGAAGGAAATCTAGATATGAGATTTGATTTTACGCAGGGTAAAAAAGCAAGTGATATTATTAAAAGTAACAATATTGAAAAATTAACAAAAATTTTCAAAAAATATGGTGAAGAAAGGTTCTCTTATCGAATAGCCAGATCTATAAAAGAAATGAAGGATATGAAAACAGTAAATCATTTAAAAGAAGCTATTAGAAGATGCACGCCTCCTAAAAATAGAGACCGTATTTTAGCTAGAATCTTTCAATCTCTTAGAATAGTAGTAAATGATGAATTGGAGATTCTACAAGATTTTCTTTTAAAGTTTGTTGATTTCCTGTCTCCAAATGGAAAAATAGTAATTATCAGTTATCATTCGCTTGAGGACAGATTAGTAAAACATCAATTCAAACACTTATCAAATAATGGTTTACTAAAAATTTTAACAAAAAAACCTATTAGATCTTCAGAAAAAGAAATTAATAATAATAGAAGATCAAAAAACGCAAAGTTGCGAGCAGCTGAGAAAGTATAAATATGAAAAAATTAGCAAAAAGAAGTACAAGAAAACAAAAAGAGTTTATACAAACTTTATCTTTTTTTGCGATTACTATTGCATCAATTGTAGGTCTAATAGCCTATTTGTGGGTTTACACAGAAATTGATGAAACNCTAATTGCAATAGAACTACAAAAAGCTACTAGAGAAGAACTAAATAATAGTATAAAAGATCTTCAAAATGATATCGCCTTACTTGGTCGTGTTGACCGTATTACGGATAAGGCAAGAAAAGAGCTTGGAATGGTATTTGCTACTCCTGAAACAATCTCAGTATATATAGATCCTAATCATTTTGCATTTACTAAATGACAAAAAATTATCTAAAATTTCGTTCAAGGATTTTAATAGTAATTTCATTTACTATATTTTCATGGATAGGATTATCATTTAGATTATTTCAAGTACAGGTAATCGATGGGTCAAAATATAGAGAATTAGGCTTTAAACAAGCGCAAGCGCAAATATCAATTCCATCAGTGCGTGGAAATATTTATGATCGAAGGAGTAAGCCTTTAACTAGGAATATTATTAAATATTCTTTTGCAACTTATCCTGCTAAAGTTCGCAATAAAACAAAGCTAGCAAATAATTTAAGCAATTATTTTGGACGTACACCTAAATACTATAAAGATAAATTAGAAAAAAATAAGAATTTTACTTATTTAGAACGCAATTTAAGCAAAGCTGAATCAAGTCCAATACTGGACGATATTCCTGATGGATTAATTATAGAGAGAGATTCGCATCGATTTTATCCAAACAGTAATGTAGGCGGTCAATTAATTGGATATACTGATCCAGATAATTTTGGACTTACCGGTATAGAAAAACAGTTCAATGATTATTTGACAGGTACTTCTGGTTGGGTCGTACGACAATTAAGCGGAAAAGGTAATGCGCTCCCAAACAATAGATTCCCTTCGAAAATGCCAATTGATGGAAACAATATTCAATTAACTATAGATCTTGATTATCAAGTTGTCTTACATGAAGAGCTAAGTCGTAGAATAAATGAAACTGAAGCAATATCGGCAATGGGTATTTTAATGAACCCTCAGACTGGAGAAATTTTAGCTATGGCTTCTTTGCCAGATTTCGATTCTAATTATCCATCAAAATATTCTATGCAACAACATAAGAATAGAGTGTTAACTGATCAATTTGAGCCGGGTTCAACTTTCAAGTTTGTAGCTGCAGCTGCAGCCTTAAAACATGAATTGGTTGATTTGAATGAAGAGTTTTTTTGTGAAAATGGTCAATTCACATTTGCAGGAGAAATTGTAAATGACCACGAAGATTATGGATTATTAACTTTTCCACAAATAATTGAAAACTCAAGTAATGTTGGAATTATAAAAATAGCAAAAAGAATAGGTGCAAAACGATTATATCGANCTTGTCGAGATTTTGGATTTGGGATACCAACAAATATAAGTTTTGCAGGAGAATCACCAGGCACACTACGCCATATTACAGAATGGAGTGGCTTCTCTATAGCTTCTGTATCTATGGGTCAAGAAGTTGCTGTAACAACTTTACAAATGGCATTGGCTTATGCCGCTATTGCAAATGGCGGTTTTTTAATGAAACCATTACTAGTAAAACATATTATAGATAANGATGGCAATTCGATTTATTCAGAATCGCCAGAAGTATTGAGAAAAATTTCTAATCAGAAAGTAATGAAAGATCTTACTGATATGTTAAGAAGAGTCGTTGAAACAGGGACCGGAACAAATGCATATATCCCAGGNTGGTCTATAGCAGGAAAAACAGGTACTGCTGAAAAATTTATTGATGGATCNTATTCAAAAACAAAATACATATCAAATTTTGCAGGATTTTTCCCNGCTGATAATCCTCAAATTGTTGGAGTTTTTGTATTGAATGAACCTAAATATGGTTTCCATTGGGGAAATATAGGGGCTGCTCCGATCTTTCGCCGAGTAGTAAATAGAATTATAAATATGGANGATTCAATTCAGATCCTAAAAGATAAATACAATAAAGATAAAGATCCGCTGATCGTTATGAATGGTTTTAACGAATCAAAAATCAAACCAATGCTTACTAAAGCAAAATTTGTAAATATTGATAAATATAATAATTCAATGCCCGATGTTAGAGGTATGAGTCTTTTGCAAGCAAAAATAGTATTAAGACAGTTAGGATATAAAATAAAGTTTACTGGATCTGGGCAAGTAGCATGGCAAAGCCCAAAGCCTGGTGAAAATCTTATTGAAGGCTCTGTTTGTTCTATAGGATTGCGATGAAAAATACATTAAAAAAATTATTAAAAGGAATTAATGGAATTAAGAACATTCCAGAAATTCCAATATCAGGAATATCAACAAATTCAGCGCTTATTAAGCCTGGGAATCTTTATATAGCAATTAAAGGTAATAGATATGATGGAAATAAATTTATTCCTGAAGCAATAAACAATGGTGCTTCTGCAGTCATTACAGAATATGACTATTCAAATAAATTATCAACGCCAATAATAAAAGTGACCAATTCTCGAAAAGNAGTATCNCGTGCAGCTGCAGAATATTATGATCATCCAACAAAAAAAATGAGCNTAGTGGGTATCACNGGAACCAATGGTAAGACTTCTACNGCTTCCCTTNTAACATCCATACTTAAATCTGCGGGGAAAAAAACAGCTCAGATAGGCACATTAGGTATTATTGCTCAAGGTTTATCAAAAGAAAAAGGATTNACTACTCCTGATTCTATTACTCTTCATCAAAATTTATCTGAACTATATAATGATGGTTATACTCATATTGTAATGGAAGCAAGCTCTCATGCNCTAGATCAGTATCGTGTAAATGATATTGATTTTAATTATACAGTTTTTACAAACCTATACCCAGAGCACTTAGATTATCATGGNACAATAGAAAAATATTTTGAAGCAAAAACTAAATTATTTACCTCATATCCAAACTCAACAGCTGCAGTAATTAACATAGATAATGAATATGGNAAAATAATTTCTAATAGATGTACCGTTCCTATTNTCAATACATCAATGATATCAAATACTGATATATCTTTCTTAGATAATAAGATTTCTATTGATGGGATATATGGAACCATAAAAGCTGGTAAAATATCTTATAATATTNAATCTTCAATGATNGGAACCTTCAATGCAGAAAATATCCTTTGTGCTACAGCAGTAAGTAAAGNAATGGGTATAAACAAAAAAGCTATTGAAGATGGAATTAGCTTATGTAATACAATCCCAGGACGTATGGAAACTTTTTCACTTTATTCCGGTGCTACTGCGATAGTTGATTATGCGCATACGCCAGATGCTTATACAAAAGTACTTAGTACAATTAAAGAACTAATGATTGATTCAGAAGCTAATATTTATGTTGTATTTGGTTGTGGAGGTAATAGAGATAAATCAAAAAGATCCATAATGGGTGNTATAGTTGAGCAATTTGCAACGCATAGTTTTATTACACCTGACAATCCAAGAAATGAAAAAATATCTGTAATAAATCAAGAAATTATTAATGGATTTAAAAAAAATAATTTTGATGTTTTTCTTGATCGGGAGAAAGGTTTGAAAACTGCTTTAAACAAGGCAGTTAAAAATGATATTGTGATTGCTTTAGGTAAAGGACGTGAAGATTATCAAGAAATGAATGATAAACTAATTCCGTATTCAGACATAAATATTATTAATGAGTATAGTCATGAGAATTAGTTTACCAGACCCTACACAATTTGAGGTTGTTTTTCGTACTGTGACTGGACATAGCATTCCAATGGTTGGGGGTATTTCCACAGATAGCAGAGAATGCCGTCCAGGGGACTTATATATTGCTATTTGCGGTGAAAAAGTTGATGGGCATGACTTTATTGATAATGCAGTTAATAATGGTGCAAAGGTTGTTATAGTTGAAAGACATATTGATTCAGATGCTTATATAGTTTTAGTAAACAACTCTATTGAAGCTATAAGTGCAGTCGCATCTTATTGGCGTAATCAATTTGATATACCAGTTATTGCAATAACTGGTTCTAATGGGAAAACTTCAACAAAGGAATTATTGCGTCATATTCTAAATGGACAATTTGCAGTACATGCAACCGAAGGAAATTATAATACTTCAATTGGGCTACCGCTTACCCTTTTTCAAATGATGCAAGCTCATTCAATAAGCATTTTAGAAATGGGAGCAAATCAACCAGGTGATATTGGTGCATTGTGNAGTATTGCCAACCCAACTCATGGATTAATAACAAATATAGCGCCAGCACATCTTGAAGGATTTGGATCGATCGATGAAGTTGCTAATACAAAAGCTGCATTATTTAGAGCTATGAGNAATAAGGGCGTTGGGTTTGTCAATTTAACAGATCCATATATAGCAAAAATGAAGCAACCAAAGAATTCGATTACTTTCGGAATAACTGATGACTGTGATTATCCAGCTGATATTCATACAGAAGATGATGGAACTCTATCATTGACAATTTTAACAGAAGATATTTTCACAGGTTCAAGTAATTTTTCATTTGNAAAGAACATCATCGCTTGTGCGTCTATTGCAGACACATTAAATATTTCTTGGGAATTATTTAGAAACCGAATATCTACCTTCCAACCTCCTTCCGGGCGTTGTGAAATAAAAAAATTAAAAAATATGACTATTATTGATGATACTTATAATGCAAATCTGGANTCTACAGTTGCTGCAATAGACTATTTATCAGGTTTCTCTGGAAATGGAAGAAGAATTTTAATATTTGGAGATATGTTTGAGCTTGGTAAAGAATCTAGAAATCAACATATCAAAGTTGGTCAAAAATGTGCTGATTCAGATCTAGATATNGTATTTACANTTGGAAATGAAAGTNTTGCTACTGNTGAATCAATTTCTAGNGGTCCAGAGCATTTACATTTTAATACTAAAGAAGATTTGATTAAAAAATTAAAAGCTGAAGTAATGGATGGTGACAAAATCTTAGTAAAAGGATCAAGAGGTATGGCTATGGAAACAATTATAGATAACTTAATAAAATAATGTTATACGAACTTCTATTACCTCTCAAAGCCTATTATTCTCCATTAAATTTGTTTCAGTACATAACNTTTCGTTCAGCGTCAGCTGCAATCTTAGCACTTTTTATAAGCTTCCTCATCGGGCCATGGATTATCCACAAACTGCGTTTTCATCAAATAGGTGAAGAAATACGCTCATCCGGACCCGAATCGCACCTCGTGAAGAAGGGCACGCCAACTATGGGGGGGATCATTATTCTAGGATCTGTGATCCTCCCAACCCTTCTGTTTGCTGATTTATCAAATACATTTATTCAAATAATTCTATTATCATTAGTATGGATGGGAGCTATAGGTTTTTTGGATGACTATCTAAAAGTAGTAAAAAAATTCGAAAAAGGGTTGATTGGTAAATATAAACTGATTGGTCAAATATCTCTTGGTATGNTAATTAGTTATTGGATATACAATACCCCTGAATATGCAAATATAGTTTCATCTACGAGTATCCCATTTCTAAAGAATTACACTATAGATTTTGGATTATTTTACCCACTAATTATTATTCTTGTTATAACAGGNACATCAAATGCTGTCAACCTAACAGACGGATTAGATGGGTTAGCTGCTGGNCTATTAGCTATTTCTTTTGCTGTTTTTTCCGCAATTGCTTATATAAGTGGCAGAGTTGATTTTTCAGAGTATTTAAATATAATGTATTTACCTGGTGCTGGAGAATTAACTGTTTTCACTGCAGCTATCACAGGTGCATGTATTGGATATCTTTGGTTTAATACAAGTCCAGCTGAAGTATTTATGGGCGATATTGGATCATTATCAACTGGAGCTGCATTAGGTGCTTTAGCNGTNCTNCTTAAGAAAGAACTATTATTAGCNATCATTGGNGGGGTTTTTGTGTGGGAAGCTTTAAGCGTAATGATTCAAGTTACTTATTTCCGATGGACAAAATATAAATTTGGAGAAGGNNAAAGATTTTTCAAAATGGCCCCTATTCACCATCATTTCGAACTAAAAGGTTGGCCGGAATCACGAATAGTTGTTCGNTTTTGGATAATTGGAATCCTATTTGCNCTTTTNTCACTTACAACATTTAAGATAAGATAATGAATATTAAAGACCGAGATAAAATAGAAATAAAAGGGAAAAAAGTTGTTGTTCTCGGTCTCGCCCTCAGTGGAGTATCAGCTGCAACACTAGCTATCTATAAAGGCGCAGATGTATTCGTTAGCGATCAAGGTAATTCAGAATCTTTAACTGATTCTTTTAATGAACTAAAAAAGATTGGTTCAAAAGGNGAGATAGGAAAACATAGTGATAAAATTTATGATGCAGATCTTTGGGTAATATCTCCTGGAATNCCACAAAATTCAAAATTAATTGAAAACGCAATAGTAAAGAAAATTCCTGTTGTTAGTGAAATAGAGTTTGCGAGTTGGTATACAGAAGCTCCCATCATAGCAATAACGGGTAGCAATGGAAAAACTACAACTGCCCACATACTTGAAAAAATGGTCCAAACTGATGAATTGCATGGTCTTATGGCAGGTAATGTAGGTATCCCCTTTTCTAGTATGGTATTAAATGATTTAAACAATCCAAATTCTAAAAGAGTTTGGATTTTAGAAATTTCAAGTTTTCAAATGGAATTTATAGTTCATTTTAAACCGTTTATTTCAATATTTCTCAATATTACGCCAGATCACTTGGATAGATATAATTCCATGAAAGAGTATATAGCTGCAAAAATGAATATGTGCTCAAATCAAAGTAAAGATGATTTTATAGTTTATAATGTTGAGGACAATATATTGGTAGAGGAAATTGCGGAGTCCACCTCTAGAAAAATCGCCTTCGGGTTAAATTATCATCCGGAGGCGATTTTTCAACCAAATCGTACAAAAATTTATACTCAAGAGCACGCCACTCTAATTCAAATGGATGAAATTTTAATTCCTGGACAACATAATCTTTTAAATTCATTGGCTGCTGCTACAGCTGCAAATTTAATTGGTATTACAAATCAGGATATTTTTTCAGCTTTATCAACTTTTTCAGGTGTACCTCATCGATTAGAGAAGGTATCTGATATAAATGGTGTTACATATATAAATGATTCAAAAGCAACAAACTTAGATGCTGTACAAGTAGCATTAAAAAGCTTCTCACAACCTGTTATTCTCCTCTTAGGAGGCATGGATAAGGGTGGTGATTTTCGATCACTCCTTCCTCATACCCACAAGTACCTCAAAACAGTGATCGCATTCGGGCAAGCTAAGGAAATAATACTCCTAGCAGTTGGGGATGCGGTAAGATCTACCTCGGCAATGGATCTTAATGAAGCCCTAAGCCTTGCCCAGAACTACAGCCAACCTGGAGATATTATTTTATTATCTCCGGGTTGTGCTAGTTTCGACCAATTTGATGATTTTGAACATCGTGGCAATTGTTTTAAAGATATAGTTAGTTCTATGGAAGTACAT
>NZXJ01000031.1 GCA_002701945.1 Fidelibacterota bacterium | reverse complement strand
CCATATGGAATAGTCAGCTTGATAGTACTGAAATAGTTGCCTTGTATAATAGTGGAGTATCTATTTCTGCATCAACCAATTCTGGGAATTATACATCTTCCTCTGATCTAATACGCTATTATACCATGGATGAAGGTTTAGGGAATACTGTTGTAGATCATTCATCTAATGGAGTAAATGGCATATTATATAATAGTACATGGGGCCCTAGTCCACTACGTGGTAATGTTGTGGATTATACTAGTGGTAGCGGAACAAGCAGTTTAACATTTGAATATACGGTATCCAATGGAGATCGAACTTTAGATCTGGATTATACCCGTCCTGAAGCCTTATTGTTAAACGGGGGAACGATTAAAGAAGCAAGTGGAAATGATGCNGTGTTAACCATGCCCTTGCCCGGTACTGAAGGATCTTTGGGATATGCGAAAGATTTTATTATTGATGGCGCCGTTCCAGTTATTTCTAATGTCACATCTTCTACAAATAATGGAGCGTATAGCGTAGATGAAGATATTGTTATTACTATATCTTTTGATGATGCGGTTACTGTTACTGGGACACCCCAGCTAACACTAGAAACAGGAACTACTGATGCGACTGCTGATTATACTAGTGGGACGGGGACAAATACATTAACCTTTAGTTATACTGTTTCTTCTGGAGATACGAGTAGCGACCTTGGATATGTTAGTACTAATTCACTTTTATTAAACAGTGGAACCATGCGTGATATATCAGGTAATGATGTAAATCTTACATTGCCTATCCCAGGTGATACTTTATCATTAAGCGGATCGAAAGCATTGGTTGTTGATGGAGTTTCACCAACAGTTATTAATGTTACTTCTAGTGCGGACAATGGCTCTTATAATGTTGGAGATACTCTGGACATAATAGTTCAGTTTGATGAAAATATGACAGTAGGAACTGCAAGTTTAGGCTGTGGAGATGTTCTAATAACCAGTCTGCCTTATACACACTCATTCTATAATACTGGACAGGGAAATAATTGGGATGTAAGCGGTAGTGATAATGAAGATGTTGCATATACATTGCATTTATCAGAAGCGACAACAATTTCAGTGACCACCTGTAACAGTGGAACAAATTATGATACTAAATTGCAGATATTCACTGCAAATGGTCAATGTGTAGGCACTTCTGCTGGCTATTATAATGATGATTACAGTTGTTCATATAACGGTCTGTATGCTACTCTCCCTAATTGCCAACTTTCAGCAGGTACATACTATATTGTTGTAGATGGTTATTCAACTAGAAATGGAAATTATACAGTTTCAGTGGAAGATATTACTAGTCGTGCTACAACTGAGGTAAGTAATTATGACCCTCAATATGAAATAGATAAACTTTTGAATGATGGGTATCAACAATGGGAAATCCGTGATATTATTGCAGACCAGGATGTTGATGAGCCAGTGTATTCTTTTTCACGAACAGGTACTGGTATTCCCCAATTAACTCTTGAGACGGGTTCGATAGATGGTGTTGCAACATATTACTCTGGTGATGGTAATGATTCTCTTGCTTTCCAGTATATAGTTGGAATGGGTCAGAATAGTAATGATTTAGATTATGTTAGCACAACAGCTCTAGAGTTAAATGGTGGAACTATTTCTGATGCTGCTGGAAATACAGCCACTCTTACTTTACCAACCCCTGGTGCGCTAAGGTCCTTGGGGGCTAATAAGGATATTGTGATTGATGGTGGTGTGCCGCAAGTGACGAATGTGACTTCATCAGTTTCTGACGGAAATTATATTACAGGTGATGTTATTCCAATTGATGTTGTATTTACAGAAAATGTAACTGTTACAGATACACCACAAATACAATTATCTACGGGTGGGTATGCATTAGATTTAGATGGTAGTGATGATTATGCATTTATTCCAAATCATAGTTCATTACAATTCGGTACAGGAGATTTTACAGTTTCTGTATGGTTTAAAATAGATGCGATTGGAGCCACACGACAAATCTTTTGTAAAAGAGGAGGTTCTGGAAATTATGAAATACAAGTAAACTCTGCTGGAAGACTATCTGCTTGGGCGCCATCAGGATTTTCAGGAAACACTGTTCTTACTGCTAATACTTGGTACAATGTAACTCTATCAAGAGTAAGTGGAACCAGCTACTTATATTTAAATGGTATTCTTGAGGCTTCAAGAAGTAATGGTGGTAATCAAAACTCCAGTAATGGGATAAGTATAGGAAGAGATTCGTATGGAGGAGAAAGATTTAATGGAGACATTGATGAGTTTGCGATTTGGAGTAGTGGGTTATCCGTTGCCGAAGCACTTGCGTTATATAATGGTAATGCTTCATTAAATCTATTATCAAATTCAAGTAATTATACTTCTTCTGCAAATCTTGTAATGTATCTACGGTTAAATGAAGGTACTGGCAATACTTCTGTAGATGAAACCGGCAATGGCCATAATGCTACTTTAAACAATGGTGCAACTTGGGCAGTAAGCCAGCTTGGTGGTACAGAAGTAGATTATTCAGTTGGATCTGGTACAGATACAATTACATTTAATTATACAGTTCTAGATGGAAATTTTAGCACAGACCTTGATTATACTAGTACAAACGCATTGGTCTTAAATGGTGGTATCATCAGAGATAGCGGGGGAAATAATGCAATTTTATCACTACCTGCCCCTGGTGATATTGGATCATTATCTGCAAATAAAAATATTGTTGTGGATGGGTCTATTCCTTCTATTACAAATGTAACATCAACGGATCNAGATGGGGTTTATATCGTTAGTGATACAATAGTTATTGGAGTCATATTTAGTGATATTGTTAATGTTACTGGAGCTCCACAGCTTTCTCTTGAGTTAGGAAATGTAGATGGAGTAGCAAACTACATAAGTGGAACTGGTTCTTCATTGTTAAATTTTCAATATGTAGTTGCAGCTGGACATGCTTCTAGTGATTTGGATTACGACAGTACTGCATCACTTGTATTAAATAATGGTGCAATTGTTGACGAATCTGGTAATGCAGCAGTTCTTGCTCTGCCTGCTCCAGGATCATCTGGTTCACTTGCTTTTGCAAAATCACTACACATTGATGGAGTTATTCCAATAATTGATTCTGTATCTACCTATGCTATAGATGGCATTTACAGTACAGGCGATACAATGGATATTTCTATTTCCTTTAATGAGGTTGTAAATGTTACTGGTATTCCTCAGCTCAGACTTGAAACTGGTTCGACAGATGTAATGATAAATTATAGAAGCGGTAGCGGATCATCCACGCTTATGTTCAAGTTTACTGTTGGATTAGGAAATGCAAATAATGATTTAGATTATACGGATACAACTGCATTGATATTAAATGGTGGATCTATAAGAGATGTGTCTGGTAACAATGCTTCATTAAACTTGATTCCACCTGGGTCTACTGGTTCACTATCAGCAAATAAAAACTTAGTAATAGATGGGGCTGCTCCTGTTATTAGTTCTGTAACTAGTTCAACTTTAGACTCTACTTACATTGTTGGAGATACCATAGCAATAAATATTGTCTTTTCTGAGATAGTTACAGTAACCGGTGCTCCAACTCTTACATTAGAAACGGGTCAAGATGATGCAGTATTATATTATAATTCTGGCACAGGCACATCAGCGTTAGGGTTTGAATATATTGTAGCATCGGGTCATCTTTCTTCTGATCTTAATTATATTGATTCTAGTGCTTTTTCACTTAACGGAGGGACAGTACGGGATGTAGCTAGTAATGATACTGAATTATTTTTACCAAGTGTAGACTCAACCAATTCGCTAGCTGGGAATAAGGCTATAGTAATCGATGGTGTTGTTCCAATTATAAATTCTGTTAGTAGTAATGTAAGTGATAGTTTATATAAGCTTGGAGATACATTAGGAATTACTATATTATTTAATGAACCAGTATTTGTTGTTGGATCACCTCAAATTTCATTGGAGACAGGAAATCAGGATGCGATAGTAAATTATACAAGGGGTAGCGGCTCATCTGTATTAACTTTTAAATACACTGTTGCATCCGGTGAAAGTGCAAGTGACTTAGATTATGTTGGTTCTATTGCCCTCAATTTAAACAATGGAAGTATTAAAGATGCTGCGGGTAATAATGTAATATTAACCTTACCTGAACCAGGAGAGAGCGGATCACTTGGTAGTAATAAAGCATTAGTTATAGATGGAATTGTTCCTACGGTTTTTTCAGTTTCCTCAACTTCAGCTGATTCTGTTTATAAAATTGATGATGTTATTCCAATTCTTATCACTTTTAGTGAAAATACTTATGTAGATACTACATCAGGTAAACCAAGAATAATTTTAGAGACTGGAGCTCAAGATACCCATGCAGAGTATAGTAGTGGAAGCGGTACCACAGTTCTCAGGTTTTTGTATACAGTAGCAAACAGTAATATCAGCAATGATTTGGATTATTTAAGTGATAGCGCTCTAGTTTTAAATAATGCAATAATACGTGATGCTGCTGGAAGTCCTGCTGATCTTTCACTTGCTGTTCCTGGAGCTGCAGGTTCATTAGCTGCAAATAAGAATTTGTTCATTGATGGATTATCACCTTCCATAACTTCTATTAGTTCAAATGAAATCGATACAACATATAGTATATCTGATACATTAGAAATTACCGTTACATTTAGTGAAGCAGTCACTGTTAGTGGTNCTCCACAATTGACGTTGGAGACAGGCACTTCAGATGCTCTAGCTAACTATTNATCAGGGACAGGNACAAATGTATTAACCTTTCAATATATTGTTGCAAATGGTCATACATCTGCAGATCTTGATTTAGTAAGCTCGTCCGCACTAGCTCTGAATGGTGGATCAATTGTTGATGCTGTAGGAAATATAGCTACATTAACTTTACCTGATCCAGGTTCTGCTGGTTCTTTAGGGGATAATAAAGCAATCGCACTAGATGGAAGTCCTCCATTAGTGTCATTAGCTTTATCTAATGATGGGAATGGTAGTTTTAAAATGGGAGATACATTAAATATATCAATTGTATTTAATGAAAATGTAATTGTTTCTGGTATACCTCAATTAACATTAGAAACAGGAACAACAGATGAGGTTGTAGATTATTTGTCAGGCAGTGGCTCGACCACAATTATCTTTAGGTATATTGTTGCCTCAGGAAATGTGAATACTGATCTTGCATATGTAAGTACAAGTGCACTTGCATTAAATAATGGAAGTATAAAAGATGCTGCTGGTAATAGTGCTACATTAACCTTACCCACACCAGGCGCAAGTAATTCACTTAGTTCAAATATGGATTTAAATGTAGAAGGTGTATTGCCAGCAATTCCAACTGGTTTAATTGCAACACCCGGAGATGCACAAATCCAGTTGAATTGGACTGCTAATACTGATCAAGATCTAGCTTCTTATAAGGTTTATGGAGGAATTTCAAGTAATCCTACAACACTATTAGCAACAGTTTCAGTTGGTACAGAAACGTATACTCAATCAGGGTTAACTAATGGAACTATTTATTATTATCGTATAGCTGCGGTAGATAATATTGGCAATATGAGTAATTCNTCTAGTGATGTTTCAGCTCTGGCTCATGATTTAGATGTAGCGAGTTCGCTTAATTTTGATGGAACGGATGATTTTACTACAGTGACCAGTAGTGCTAATTTTAATATTGNAGATGAATTTACTATTTCCGCTTGGATAAAAGCAGATGTATTAAAAAATGCCACNATATTAAATCGAATGCCATATGCAGGAAGTAATGGATATCGATTAAGTGTACGNTCAAATGGAGAGATTTGGGCATTAGTTGGGTNTGGTGAGACCAATGCTAAAGCAAGTACGGCAGCTAGTTTTTATAGTGTAGGTACAAATTATTTTATTTCTGGAGTTTATAAAGATGGTCAATATGTCAAACTATATGTTAATGGAAATCTGATCCAATCTGTTACCACAGATATTGAATTTAGTACTGATGTAGCATTAGAATTTGCACGCTGGGTTAATACGGCAGGTGATGATGAGTATTTTGATGGAAATATTGATGAAATTGGCGTTTGGGATGATGCTTTAACACAAGAAGAGTTNCTTCAGCTTTATAATGGCGGTGGAAGTACAGATTTAAGATCTAATAGTGGAAACTATAGCTCATCCTCAAATCTGAAAGGATATTGGCGTTTTAGTGAGAGTACAGGATTTACACTATATGATGTGAGTACGAAAGGACAGCATGCATCTTTTTCAGGAGCNGTTTGGAATACAAGTGTAATAGATGTTTCTGGACCTGTTGTAGCNTCTGTAAGTGCATCAAATGATAATGGAATTTATGGTATTGGTGATACATTATTAATTAATGTTGGCTTTAATGAAGCAGTAACTGTTACAGGCACACCNCAGTTAACCGTTGAAACTGGTAGTACTGATGCCNTTCTCAATTATATATCTGGTACAGGTTCAGGCTCATTAAATTTTCAATATATAATTTCTAATGGACATGTTAATTCTGATTTAGATTATGTTTCAAATAGTTCATTAGCATTAAATAGTGGATCAGTAAAAGATGCTGCTGGTAATAATGCNGTGTTAACATTACCCGAACCTGACTCTACTGGTTCATTAGCAAATACAAAAGATATTATAGTTGATGGTNTTCCTGGTTCAGTTCTTTCTGTATCATCATCATCTAATAATGATACATACAAAATTGGCGATGAACTAGTCCTTACAGTTCAATTTAATGAAGTGGTAAATGTAGGAGGAGTTCCTCAGTTAACATTGGAAACAGGTAATATTGATGGAGTTGCTAGTTATTCTATAGGTTCTGGAACAAATACACTATCATTCGCCTATGCAGTTGTGCTTAATCATGCAAGTGCTGATTTAGAATATAATAGTACTTCAGCTTTGTCTTTGAATAATGGTACTGTTCAGGACCTTGCTGGAAATAACGTNAGTCTTACATTGCCAACAATAGGAGAAACGGGTTCGTTGGCTACAAATAAAGCTCTAGTAATTGATGGTGTATATGCAACTGTTGACTCTGTTTCAGCAACAACAGCAAATGGATATTATAAAGCTGGTGACACATTAGATGTAACTGTACACTTTGATGAAAATGTAAATGTTACTGGTTCTCCACAACTTGTATTAGAAACAGGATCTAATGATGCAACTGTTTATTATTCGAGTGGTTCAGGATCATCTATATTGTCTTTCCAATACATTGCTGAGGAAGGACATTTAAATACTGATTTAGAATATGTGAGCGCATTATCTCTGTCNCTTAATAATGGACTAATTCGTGATGCTGCAGGAAATGACGCTACTTTAACTCTTGCTGACCCTGGAGACGCTAGTTCTTTATCTGCAAATAAAGCATTAGTAGTNGATGCAATAAGTCCTTCAGTCATTTCTGTATCTTCTTCGGAGTCAAATGGGCTGTATAATATTGGTGACACATTAGAAATAGTAGTTAATTTTCCAGAAGTTGTTGTTNTAGATACTAGTGATGGATTACCGCAATTAACCCTTGAAACAGGAGCAGCAAATGCAATCGTAGATTATTCAAGAGGTAGCGGGACAAACACATTAACTTTTGATTATATTGTAGTACGTGATCATGAAAGTGACGATTTAGATTATATAAATACAACGGCTTTATCACTAAATGGTGGAATAATTAATGATTTATCTGGAAATAGTGCTGTTTTAACGCTACCGGCTCCAAGCGCATCTGGATCGCTNAGTGCCAATAAGGCTATTGTGATTGATGGTGTTATTCCAACGGTAATTAGTTCAATATCTTCAAATTTATTAGATGGAACATACAAGATTGGTGATACGCTTGGTATTGCTGTTAATTTTTCTGAAAGTGTTGCGGTAACCGGAACACCTAAGTTAACCATGGAAACAGGGGTATCGGATGGTATNGCCAATTATGCATCTGGAAGTGGTACAGCTACAATAATATTTAATTATATTGTCGCGCAAAATCATATTTCTGATGATTTAGATTATGCAAGTGATTCAGCTTTATATCTAAATAGTGGTACAATTATTGATATAGCTGGNAATAATGCTAATCTAAATCTTCCAATNCCTGGAACGTCATCTTCATTTAGTGCTAATAAGGCTATTATTATTGATGGTATTATTCCAAGNGTANCAACTGTTTCATCTCCTGATGAAAATGATATTTTAACTTTTGGTTCTACTATTGGTATTACAGTAACATTTGATGAAGTTGTTAATATAACAGGAACACCTCAGTTATCNATTGAAACTGGTGCAAATGATGCTACTTTAAACTATTCTAGTGGATCAGGNAGTCCTACAATAACATTTAACTATACGGTTGCTGCAGGTCATACAACTAATGATTTAGANTATATTTCTTCAAGTTCATTAGTGTTAAATGGTGGTGCAATTAAAGATGCTGCTGGAAATAATGCTAGTTTATCAATGGCAGACCCCGGCTCTTCAGGTTCGTTAAGTTCAAATAAATCATTTGCTGTAGATGGTATTGTTCCTGTGATGACTTCCGTGACTTCTTCTCTAGCAGATGGAAGCTACATGGTTGGAGATACTATTCCTGTTGCTATTGTTTTTGATGATACTATATATGTAATAGGCAGACCACAGGTATCACTAGTTACTTTAGCTAATAATTCAAGCACCCTAGTGGATTATAGTTCCGGATCAGGTTCCTCATCGATTATATTTAACTATGTAATTGAAGTAGGTCATGAAAGTAATGATCTTGATTATTCAAATACGACTGCTCTTTCATTAAATGGTGGCTCCATAAGAGACATATCAGGAAATAATGCTACATTAACATTGATACCTCCTGGTTCCAATGGATCGCTATCAGCAAATAAGACCTTAGTTGTAGATGGTGGTGCTCCTGTTGTTAGCTCTGTAACCAGTACATATTCAGATGGCACTTATATTGTTGGAGATTCTATAAAAATTAATGTTCTTTTCTCAGAGGTTGTTACTGTAACGGGAGTTCCAATAATTACATTAGAAACAGGAGATAATGATGTTGTAATTAACTATGCTAATGGTACTGGTACAAATACCATTAATTTTTCATACGTGGTGTCCGAAGGGGAATATACTAATGACCTTAGTTACATGGATCAAAATGCTTTAGAATTAAATCAAGGTTCAATAAAAGATGCTGCTGGAAATAATATAGTTTTAACACTTCCAGAACCCGATTCTACTGGATCTTTATCAATCAATAAGTCTTTAGTTGTTGATGGTATTTTACCCTTTGTTAATTCAGTAACCTCATTGGATTCTAATGGAACTTATATTTTTGGTGATACCATTGACATCGCAATGAATTTTAGTGAAAATGTAAATGTTTCAGGATCTCCACAGTTGATTCTGGAAACTGGTTCAAATGATGCATCTGTTCTATACATAAGTGGTTCTGGAAGTTCAACATTAATTTTTCGTTACATTGTTCAAAATGGACATTACTCCCTTGATTTAGGCTATGAAACTGATAGTTCTTTAGTTCTAAATGGAGGCTCTATCCGCGATCTGGCAGGCAATGGTTCATTGCTTAATTTACCCGAGAAAGGATCAACATTTTCTATAAGTGGTAGTAAAGATATATATATAGATGGTGATATTCCAGTTGTCCCAACTAACCTAATTGCAACACCTGGTCTAGGAAAAGTTGATTTAACTTGGACTGAAAATAGTGAAACGGATCTTGCCTATTATAAGGTGTATGCAGACACGATAATTAACCCTACTGTTTATATTGGAAATGGGTTTGTAGGATTACAAAAATTTAGCCATAGTGGTATAACGGATGGAATTATATGGTATTATCGTATTTCTGCTATTGATTTAGCTGGTAATGAAAGTGAAAAAACTGCAAGTGTATTTGCGATGCCTCACAATCCTGTTAATGAGCAATGTCTTAGTTTTGATGGTGACAATGATTTTATAGATACTCCACTTGCTAGTAATATGTTACCACTTACTATTTCAGTTTTATTTAAACCTGATGTTAATTCTGGAGAACAGTCAATTGTAGATAGTGATATTGGTGGTAGTTATGGACAGTCAATTATTTTAGGATATCAAGATGGTGATAATAGTGTTGATGTTCAATATCATAATGGATTTTATGATTCTCCTTTTACGTATAGCCCTGATAAATGGTATCATGGCGTAGCAGTATTTGATACAGGTTTAGTATCTCTTTATATGAATGGTGAGTTGGTTGGAAGTCAAACATTTACTCATGCTGATCCTGATGGAAGCAACTTTAGAATTGGACGCCATAATAGTGGTGACCCACAATGGTTTGATGGAAAAATTGATGAAGTAATTATATGGAATGACACGCTAAGCATCAGTGAAATCGAGGCGATTAAAAATAATCCATTAAATATTAATTTGAATGAAGATTCTGATCAATATTTATCCTCTAATTCTTTATTAGGATATTGGAAGTTTGGAGAAAGCATAGGTAGTACAGTTTATGACATAAGTGGTAATGGTAATCATGCAACGATCAATGGTGCTTCATGGGACTCAGAAGCAGTTGATATGGTCCCTCCAGATATGCCTGAAGAACTAGTTTCTGTTGCAGGAAACAGACAAATAACCTTATCCTGGAATAAGAACCAAGAAGAAGATCTTTATCAATACTTAATTTATGGTGGCACAGCGCAATTCCCTTCAGACATTATTGCAAGAAATGCAGATCCAAATGATACTACAGTCGTAATTGATAGTCTTGCAAATGGTACGACATACTATTATCGCATATCAGCAATTGATTATTCAGGTTTAGAAAGTCAAAAAACATTAGATGTTTCTGCAATACCAATACCCCAGAAATATGAAATTAATCAAAATGGTGCTGGTGATTTTATTTCTATTCAAGCTGCCATTAATCAATCTCTTGATGATGATACACTGCTTGTTTTTAGTGGAACTTATTATGAAAATATTAACTTATTGGGAAAAGCATTAATTATTGCTTCCGAATATATTATATCTGGAGATAGCTCACATATTTCAAGTACTATAATTGATGGTCAATCAAATGGTTCTGTTGTGACTATATCAAATGTAGATGGTACACAAATAAAATTAGCAGGGTTAACGATTCAAAATGGAAGTGCTCAAAATGGAGGTGCTATTCATTCAATAGATTCAAACCCTTTACTAGAAAGTTTATTTATTATAAATAATAATTCAACAATAAATGGCGGTGGAGTTTATGTAAATGGTGGCAACCCAAGTTTATCAAGTATCACATTTTCAAGTAATTCCAGTTCAGGATATGGTGGAGCTATTTATTTACAAAATAGTTCAAGTGCCGTATTAAACAAGTTAACCATTGATAATAATTCTGCTGAAAATGGTGCAGGTATTGCTATGACTTCATCAAATCCTTCTATTACCAATACAGTCCTATCAAATAATAATGCAGATTCTACAGGAGGCGCAATTGCTATGTATAGTAATTCGAATCCTGGTTTATATAATATGGTGATGTATAGTAATTATGCAGCACAATATGGTGGTGCTATTTTTTCAACTAATTCTAGTCCAACAATTGGTAATTCTACGATAACTAATAATCAATCTGAATTTGATGGTGGTGGCCTTAATCTTTCAGTTGGATCAAATGCAGAAGTAATGAATTCAATCTTTTATAATAATATTCCCGATCAAATATTTATAACTGACATAAATGATTTATTAGATATTTCTAATTCGAATGTAGATGGGGGTATAAATGGAATAGGTTATTCTCATGAAACCAGTAGCTTAAGTACATCATTGGTAACATGGGATGATTCAAATATTAATGTTGTACCTCTTTTTAATGATATAATTAATAATGATTATAGTTTGTCAGATTATTCCATGGCAATTGGTGTAGGAAATATTTCTAATAGTTTTGATGTTGATATTAATGGGGTAAATAGACCTGCGCCACAAGGTACTGCTCCTGATTTAGGTGCATATGAAAATCTTAGATCTATTCCAGATGTATGGTTAACCCTTGTAAATGATCAATATTTTATGAATGAAGATTCTGATCTATTATTTAATCCTGTTTTAAATGATAGCATTGTAAATATTCACTTGGTAAATATCGCAATTCTTGATTCTGCTGATCATGGGGAAATAGAGATAATGAGTGACTCTACTATTTTATATCAACCTGATGAAAACTTTTTTGGTAAAGATACAATTTTATATGCATTTGATAATGCAGAACGCCGTGATTCTGCTTTAACTATAATTACTATATATATGTTAGATGATGATCCTCCAGTTATCACATCATCTCCAACATCTTTTGCAATTGAAGATCAAATATATAATTATCCATATGATGGATACGATCCAGATATTGGAACTAACCGTTGGCAGATTTTCAACACACCTAGTTGGCTAACTATGGGTAATGATTCTATTTATGGAACACCTTTAGAAGGAGATTTAGATACTAGTTTTATGTTAATTTATTCTGATTCTTATTTTGCAGATACGTTGGAGGTAGGAATTTTTGTTACACCAGTTAATGATCCGCCAATTATAAAGTCTCCAGATTCAATTATTGTTGATGAATCAGAATACTATGTATATCATGCTTTGGCTGAAGATCCAGAAGATTCAACATTAATATGGGAATTTAATTATCTTCCTTCATGGATGTCTACTGCAGGGGATAGTGTTTTTGGTTCTCCTCCAAATGTGGGTGCTCCAGATACAAGTTTTCAAATTGTTGTTTCCGATGGAGAATATTTAGATACTATTAATGTCTTTGTAGAAGTTATTCCATATGATGATTTTCCTGTAATAACATCTTCTGATTCATTATTAGCAACTGAAGATGAATTTGTTTCATTTAATTTTGCAGGATATGATCCTGATGGATTACCCGTATCATGGACAGTTGATCATTTGCCAAGTTGGCTATCAATGGAAGGAGACGATGTTTCAGGGATTCCACGTGAGGGGGATCTTGATACAATCTTTACACTTTTTGCTTCAGATGGATTGCTTAGTGATTCATTAGAAATAGGAGTATATGTTAATCCAGTAAATGATGTGCCATTGATTACTTCACATGAAATTGATACAGCTTATGTAGATGAATATTTTATCTATTATCCTTCTGCTCTAGATCCAGAAGATTCAACATTAACATGGGAATTATTTGATGGACCGCCATGGATGACTCTTATTGAAGATAGTATTTATGGATTAGTATCTAGAGGAAGTGATGATACGTTCTTTACTTTTATAGTCTCAGATGGAGAACTCACAGATACAATGACAGTAGAACTTGAGGTCATTGATATTAATTATCCTCCCGAGATAACATTTTTACCTTTAGTGGGCGAGTACCATAGCAATATAGATCTTTCATTGTATTTATATGATTTTGACGATGATGAATTAGACTATGACATTAGTTTTTCTACAGATGGCATTGTTTGGAATGAAGCTACTACAGTTGAACAAAGTGGTGATATTGGATTAGATACGATGTCAATAATATGGTATTCTATGGCAGATCTTGATGAAAGTTTTCATCCTAATGTACAGTTAAAAATTCAAGCCTATGATTTACAATCCGATACTTTACAAACTCCTGAAGATACTTCTTCAACATACATTTCTGATGGATTTGCTATTGATAATCATATTGGTTCTGTTTCAGGAACAATGACTATTATTCAAGAAGAATATTTTGGAGATGTAAAGCTGACATACTCAATAACTGACTCAACTAATGATTCTTATACAGTTGTACTTCGATACTCAAGTGACGATGGAATGTCTTGGCATTTAGCAAGTTTGCAAGATAGTATTTATAATGTTGGTAGTCTCCAATATATTGATACATTAGTATGGAAATCTGATGATGACTTATTTAATCTTGATAGAAGTTTACTGCTAGAATTATCCATTTTAGATGGATGGCAATCTTCTACTTCTGATATAATTGAAATTCACTTTGATAATCAAATATTGCCACTGCTATCAGAAATTTTTCCTGATACAAGTGAAAATATATACTGGTATGATAAAATTGTTCTCACATTTACTGGTCAAATGAATCTTGATTCATATTCAAATGGAATAGTATTAAGCAGTAATGAAAGAGGGATGCTTGATTTTACAGGTCAGTTTATTCAAGAAGGTGAAGTAGCTCATTTAACTATTCATCCTGATGAAAACTTTTATGCAGATGAACAAATACGGGTTTCTATTAATGAACAATTGCGTGATATATGGAATAACCCTTTTGATGGAAATAATAATGGCGATCCTGATGGTGCTTCAGATAATGATTCTATTACATTCTTTATAAATATATTGGGAGATTATGATGGATCTAGTTTGGTTGATTTTGAAGATTTAGTTTTATTACAACAAAATTGGTGGTCTGATACGGTTCTTTTTTCANATGAAGTTGGCCCTGCAATAGGTAGCCCTCCTTATATGCAACTANACCCAGATACTTTAATGAATTTTGAAGATTTAATGGTTTTTATTCAAATGTGGAATTGGTCAAATGGATTTGAAAATGATGGTTCAAGGTTNACAAAAGNTATTTCCTATGATAGATATAATGCAAATTTATCTGTGGAATATCCTGATAGAAAAATAGGACAAGATAACGATCATCTTTTCTTACATTTTAATTTAGATTCTATTCAGTCAATTGGATCTGTGGGTTTAGAATTTTCTTACGAACCAACNAAAATTCAATTTATTGATCAGTCTTCAAGATTAGATAAAAACTGGACTCCATTATTCTATCATGATTCGCTAAATCATAGAATAATTTACCAATCTGCAGATTTAAATAAAGATCATCGAATACAACCAATTAATAAGCAACTNANGTTTAAATTTAAAAAATTGATTGATGCAGATACAGAGGTAAAATGGATGATCGATATGCGAGACCGAATGGGACAGGTTACTCAGATATTTTCTCATTCTTATCAATTTAATACAATTGCTCCATTACCCGAGGTATATGCACTACACCAAAACTATCCGAATCCATTCAATCCAACCACAACCATACGTTATGATTTGCCAGAAGATAGTAATGTTCGTATGATCATTTATAATTTACTGGGTCAAGAAGTAAAATTATTATCGAATAAATTTGAAGCTGCAGGATATAGATCAATTCGTTGGCATGGTAAAGATAATTTCAATCAAGATGTAAGTGCTGGTGTATATTTTTTATTCATGGAAACAAATAATTTTACTAGCACAAGGAAATTGATACTTTTAAAATAATTTTGTAATCATTTATTCTGACTTTTTATTCTCTGCATTAATTTCTANTATATAAATATGACAAATTCACGTGGAAAAATTTTGTGGGTGGATGATGAAATTGATCATCTAAAACCTCATATACTCTTTCTTGAAGATAAGGGCTTTAGTATCTCAACAGCTACAAATGGAGCTGATGCTGTGATAATGGTCAAGGAAAATAACTTTCAGTTAATTCTTATGGATCAGTTTATGCCTGGACAGGATGGGATTCAAACTATTGAAGAATTCAATGAAATACGCCCCAATCTTCCTGTTATTATGATAACTAAAAGTGAAGAAGAATGGTTAATGGATGAAGCTATTTCACAAAAGATATCACAATTTTTAATAAAGCCTGTTAGCCCTTCACAGATTTTTATGGCGTGCAAACAAGTGATAGAAAANTTTAAGATACGCGAAGAAAAAATAACAAGTGGATATTTAAAAGAGTTTCAAGAAATAGAAGAATCTATTCGAAATAACTTAGATGCAGATGAATGGTGGAATATTTATAATCGACTAAGTAAGTGGCAGATAAATTTTGACGAGCATAAGGATATTGGTTTAAATAATATACTTAGTGAGCAAATTCATACGTGCAATCGTGAATTTGTAAAGTTTTTTCAAGGTAATTATTCAAATTGGATTTATAATTCTGATCGTCCTAATCTTTCTGTAGATGTTGTCCCAAATTTCGTAATACCGAAATTAAAAGATGATTCCAAAGTATGTCTTATCATTATAGATGCTTTAAGAAATGATCAATTTTTAACTATTTTACCTGAATTAGGGCAATATTTTAATGTAGAAGTTGATTATCAAATGTCATTATTACCNTCCGCAACTCCTTTTAGTAGGAATGCTATTTTTTCAGGTCTTTTCCCNGATGAGCTATGTGNAAAATATCCTCAGCAGCTTGAATTAATGAAGAGCGATGCTCCAAGTTTAAATAAGTATGAATCTTTGTTTCTTGAAGATCAATTAAAAAGAAATGGACTCAGTAGTAAGAAAATGATTTATAAAAAAATCAATATTGCAGATCAAGGAGATCGTTTATTAAGAAACATATCAGATTATAGACAAACTAANTTATTATCAGTTGTGGTGAATTTTGTTGATATGCTTGCNCATAAGAGAGCTGAGTCAGATGTNTTAAAAGAAATTGTTCCAGATGAGGCTGGATATCGATTAGCTATTCGAACTTGGTTTGAGAATTCTTGGCTTTATTCTATGCTTCGGGAATTAAAAGAAAATAATTTTACTGTAATCATTACTAGTGATCATGGAACAGTTCGTGTCCAGCGGGGAGTTCTTGTTGGNGCTGATCGAGAAACATCTAGNGGTGTAAGATATAAATATGGTAGAAACTTAAATTCTAAAGAAAAAAATGCTTTAATCATTCGTAAGCCATCCGATTATAGATTNCCAGAATTAGTACACCAAACAAACTATTTAGTNGCAAAAGATGATGTATTCTTTCTTTATCCTAATCAACAACATCGATTTGAGGGTAAGTTAAAAGAAAGTTTCCAACACGGTGGAATTTCTATGGAAGAAATAATGGTTCCAGTTGTTACCATGAAAGGTAATTAGTGCTATCAGAGAAAATTCATACTAGATCTGCTTCTGAAACTAAAGATTATGCAAAAAATCTAGCAAAAAAGTTAGATATTGGAACTGTAGTTGCTTTAATTGGCAATCTTGGTTCAGGGAAAACAACATTTGCTCAGGGTTTTGCTGAAGGACTTAATATTTTTGAATCGATTGTTTCACCAACTTTTAAATTAGTTAGTGAGTATGATGGTGAAAATTGTAAGCTAATTCATGTAGATACATATCGACTTGATGGAATTAATGATTTTCTAAATATTTGTGGTGAAGAAATAATAACAACGCCCGATGCCATCATTTTAATTGAGTGGGCAGATAAAATTATCGATATACTTCCCCCTGAAACCGTACACATCAATTTTAAAAGAATTACAAAAACTGAAAATGAGAGAAAGTTATTAATTAATTGTGTGGATGAATGAAGATAATTGCAATAGATACAGCAACAGATATTTGTGGAGTAAGTTATTTAGAAAATGGAAAGATAGTTCATACAGTTGAAGAAAATATTCCAAGGCAACATATAAAATCTTTACCATTATTTTATGAAAAATTATGTTCTGAAACTGAATTAGTTCTTAATAATATTGATGGCATAGCAGTTTCAATAGGTCCTGGCTCCTTTACTGGATTGCGTATAGGTTTAAGTTATAGCAAAGGTTTAGCTTTTGGATGTGGCCTGCCTATTATTCCTGTTCCTACATTAGCTGCAATAATGAAATCTGGAGGGGATTTTAATGGAACTGCTAAAGCCTTGCTCTACTCTCATCGCGATATTGTATATGGTCAACAATTTACTCTGAATAAAAAATTGACCAAACAAAGCGACATTGCTGCTTACCAATGGGAAAAAATTAAGCCTACTTTAAAAAAGTTTGAACTTGTAGTTCAAGTTGGATGTGATGAGTTAATAGATGGAGAAGAAAATTTAAAAACAGGTTATACTTCTTCCTCNATTATAGCTGAATTGGCAAATAAATATTTTAAAGAATGGGTTGTTGNAGAACCNTATAGTTTAGTNCCTAATTATATTTCNCCNTTTAATATAGGAGTNAAAAAATCCTGATTCGACTTGCTACAGAAGATGACCTTTTAAATATAACTCTTATAGAAAAAAGAGTATTTAGATTTCCTTGGTCCAAAGACCAAATACGATGGGAGCTTAGCTTACAAAATGTAGNTGAAAATTATGTTATGTTAGGAAAAGATAATATAATTGGCTATATATTTACTCATAAAATTGATAAAGATNTACAGATACTAAACTTTGCTATTGATATTGCATATCAACATCAAGGGTATGGTGAAAAATTATTATATCATGTTATGGATAAACTAGATGAATATAGTAGTATTTTTTTGGAAGTAAGGAAAAGTAACTTCCCAGCTATTAATCTATATCTAAAGTTTGGTTTTTCAGAGCTTGGCATAAGAGAGAAATATTACAATGATGGTGAAGATGCAATTATTATGAAAAGGGAGTTTTTAACTCATGGCGTGGTTTAAACGTGAAAAACAAAAGATANCTCCTATAGAAAAAAAAGGAGTTCCTGATGGATTATGGGTAAAGTGTCCTACTTGTAGTGAATTTCTCTATAAACCAGAGTTGGATAAATCACTATCAGTCTGCCGCCATTGCTCTCATCATTTTCGTATTGATCCAAAGTCATATCATGACCTTTTACTTGATAAAGGATCTTCCCAAGAATTGTTTACAAACATTAGATCTAAAGATTTTTTAGGTTTTAAAGCAGAAAAGAAATATAAAGATCAATTAAATGATGCATCAAAGAAAACTGGATATAATGATGCGATAAATACATACACTGGTACAATAAAAAGTAAAAAAATAATACTTGGTATAATGAATTTTGCTTTTATCGGTGGTAGTATGGGATCAGTAGTTGGAGAAAAAGTATCTAGGATGATTGATCATGCCCATAAAAATAAATTACCTATAATTTTAGTGTGTGCTTCGGGTGGTGCACGTATGCAGGAAGGAGCAATATCATTGATGCAATTAGCTAAAACAAGTGCAAAATTAGCACAGTTCTCAGAAGGTGGAGGTTTATATATTCCTATTCTAACTGATCCAACCACTGGAGGTGTTACNGCTAGTTATGGTATGCTTGGAGATATTATATTGGCTGAACCAGGTGCTCTTATAGGTTTTGCTGGTCCAAGAGTAATTAAACAAACCATTGGTCAGGATTTGCCGGAAGGTTTTCAACGAACAGAGTTTTTAAAAGAAAAAGGTTTTGTCGATCATATAGTTACTAGGGAAAAAATGAAGTTAACTTTGTATAACATTTTAACAATATTAACATGAAGAAACATAAACCAAGAATATTACTGACAAATGATGATGGTATTTACTCTAAAGGTATCTATGCCTTATGGGAAGCAATGTGTGAGATTGGTGAAGTGACTGTCATGGCTCCAAATACGGAAAAAAGTGCAGTTGGACACGCAATTACTATTTCAGATCCCGTTGGGATAGAACCATGTAATCGACATGGAGATTTTAAAGGATATGCTGTGAATGGAACTCCTGCTGACTGTGTAAAAATTGCCATAGGTTCATTTTTGGATAAAAAACCAAATATTGTTGTATCTGGNATTAATGCTGGTGCTAATGTAGGAACCAATATTTTATATTCTGGTACAGTATCNGCAGCAGCAGAAGGAACAATGTTAGGAGTCCCAAGCGTTGCCTTTAGTTTAAATACATTCAAAGCAAATAATTATGATTTGTCTAAAGAAGTGGCTAAAAAAATGACAACAAATGTATTAAAACATGGTTTACCAAAGGGAACATTATTAAATGTTAATATTCCCAAATGCGAAATTTCTGAATGTAAAGGATATAAAATCACTACTCAGGGTAAAGAATATTTTCTTGATGATCTTAAAAAAAGAGAAAGTCCAAGGGGGCGATTATATTACTGGATGAGCGGCAAAATAGTAAATAATGATATGTCTGATGAACAAGATGGATATGCCGTTATTAATAANTGGGTAAGTGTATCACCAATTCAATACAAACTAACTGACCATAAATTTTTAGATAATTTAAAAAGCTGGGAATTATAAATGAGTGGTTATAAAAATGGAGGAGTAATCATCCTCGATTTTGGATCACAGTATACCCAATTAATAGCAAGAAAAATTCGAGAGTTAAATGTCTTCTCTCATATTTTACCTCATGATATTCCCTTAGATGATATCATGGTTTATGAACCAAAGGGGATAATTTTATCTGGGGGTCCATCAAGTGTGTATGAGAAAAATGCTCCAAGTTATAATAAAGAAATACTCAATATAGATTTACCTATTCTTGGTATATGTTATGGGTTACATATTTTGGCTCAGCATAATGGAGGCTCTGTAAAATCTACAGGTCAAGGTGAATATGGATTTGCTAAAATTTCAATTACTAAAGATACAGATTTCTTAGATCCAGAATTAAATGGATCACAAGTTTGGATGTCTCATATGGACCAAGTAACTAAAGTTCCCGAATCATGGTCTGTTATTGCAGAATCATCAAACGGTGTAGTTGCTGCTATGGCTAGTACTGATTTGAAACGTTTAGCTACACAGTTTCATCCTGAAGTTTCACACACTGAGTTTGGAAAAGATATGCTAGAGAATTTCTTATTCAAGATTGCTTTATGTAATTCAAATTGGACACCAGGTAATTTTATTGAAGAGCAAGTAAATATGATTCGAAACGAGGTCGGTGATAATAATGTACTTATTGGAGTTAGTGGAGGGGTAGATTCATCAGTCGTTGCTGCTATAATGAATAAAGCAATAGGAGATAACGCTAAAGCAGTATTAATAGATCATGGNTTATTGCGAAAAAATGAAGCCTCAGATTGTATAAATGCTTTAAAAAATGGCTTAGGTGTAAANATTTATTTAGAAGATGAATCAGAAATTTTTTTTGAGAAACTATCTGGAGTTNCTGACCCCGAACAAAAACGCAAGATTATTGGTAATCAGTTTATTTATTCTTTTGAATCTGTATCCTCTAGATTTGAAAACATGAATTATTTAGCACAGGGAACACTATATCCTGATGTAATTGAAAGTGGNNTTAGTCATGGAAAAGCTGCGCATGTGATTAAAAGTCATCATAATGTAGGTGGATTACCTGAAGATATGAAATTCAAATTAATTGAACCTTTAAGAGAGTTGTTTAAAGACGAAGTTAGAACTGTTGGTAAAGAATTAGGCTTACCAGATAAATTAATTAAAAGACACCCATTCCCAGGGCCAGGTCTTGGGGTAAGAATTATTGGAGAAATAACAAAAGAAAGAGTTTNTATCTTACAGGAGGCTGATAAAATTTATATTGATATATTAGAAGAAGAGGGCCTATATGATGAAATTTGGCAGGCATTTGCAGTTCTTATCCCTGTAAAAACAGTTGGTGTAATGGGAGATCAAAGAACCTACGAAAATTTATTGGGTTTGAGAGCAGTTACAAGTACAGACGGTATGACAGCTGATTGGTACAGAATGCCTCCAGAAGTTTTATCAAAAATATCAAATCATATTGTGAATTCAGTTAAAGGTGTAAATCGAGTTACCTATGATGTTACGTCCAAGCCGCCTGGCACAATTGAATGGGAATAATACTTTTTCTTTAATAATACATAAAATATCAATTTTTGTATTTATTGTAATATCTTTATTAAATTTCACCTGAAATGAAATATTTACTTAACAAAATATTGATAATTTCATTCCTTTTTCTTNTGATTAATTGCGGTGCAAAGATAAAATATGAAGGAGCGAAAAATGCCGGTGGGGAATATCATGGGCAGGGCGTTATAACATTTCTTAATGGAGAGATATGGGAAGGTGAATTCAAAAACGGAGAACCATATACTGGTAAAGGAATATTTATATGGTCTGATAGTTCGAAATTTGAAGGAGAAATAGTAAAAGGTTTATATCAANGTCAAGGTACATATACGTATCCTGATGGTAAAAAGTGGANTGGAGATTGGAAAGATGACAAACGTTTTACAGGAAAAGGTATTATCTATTTTGATGGTGGAGAAATATGGGATGGTGAATGGAGCGAAGGTTTAAAAATTAATGGAAAAGGTACAATTATTTATGAAGATGGTTCCAGGTACTTAGGTGAGTTTAGAGATAGCACATATAATGGCAGAGGTACCTTTACTTATGCAGATGGAAAAGAATGGACAGGTGAATGGAAAGATGGAAAAAATATTAATGGTGAAGGAATAATAAAATATGATAATGGAGAGATGTGGGAGGGTGAATATAAAGATGGCAAAAGGAATGGNGAAGGAACGTATACATATCCAGATGAAAAACAATATGTAGGTCAATANATTAATGATGAACGTAATGGAGAAGGAACATTAACTCATCCTGATGGAAAAAAGTATATCGGGGAATGGAAAGATGGAACTTATCATGGTCAGGGAACTTACATATACTCTGACGGAAGAGAATATAAAGGTGAATTCAGTGAAGGGTTTTTTAATGGAGCTGGGTTATTCCTATATCCAGACAGCTCAAAATATTTAGGAAGCTTTACTAAGGGCAATAGAAATGGTCAAGGTACATACACTTATCCAGATAGTAGTGAATGGGTGGGAGAATGGAAGGATAGCAAGCGTTTTACAGGTAATGGAATAATAAAGTTTGATAATGGTGGAATATGGGAAGGTGAATTCAAAAATGGAGAACCATATACTGGTAAAGGAATATTTATTTGGTCAGATAGTTCGCAGTATGAAGGGGATATTGTAGAGGGCCTATATCAAGGTCAAGGTACATACACTTATCCAGATAG
>NZXJ01000030.1 GCA_002701945.1 Fidelibacterota bacterium | reverse complement strand
ATCGATGGCATTGCATAGGATGAAAAAGCAATTCCATATCTCCATCGTAACTGTTCTGATACATCCCAACCAATAAATTCATCACCAGTTAAATCCATAATTTCATAGGTATTATATACATAGTTGAATTGTCCAATTTCATCCTTTTGAAGAGTTCGTTCTCCAATTGGTTCAAAATAATTTTTGACATTGGGAAGCCCAAATGGATAAAAAAAGTAAAACCCAAAGAATAAAATTATTCCAGAGGAAAAAAATGATATTTTTAATGGTTTATTCATAGAGCATAATTTGTTATGAATAAAATAAGATTTAAATAACTATACTGGATTAGGGCTAATAGAACGATTATTCTTCTCATTGTTTTGTAGATAGTATGTTAATAATAAAGAGCATATGATATATGTTATCAATATATACACCATGAGGCCCTCTAGTCCATACCAAGAAAAATCTTGAATATATAAAAGAACGAAAAATAAAATAGATTTAATGAACTCAGCTATAAATGCATAATTATTATTATCTAATATCGATGTAAATGAGAAAACACTTAAAAGTAGAACTCCAGCATATAGATAATTCATTATATTACTATGGCTAGAAAAAACTATCAGTAAATGGAATAGTAACATGTGAGTAATTACTAATTGAGTCCATGAATATGCAAACATCCAATTGGAATTATTTGTATTGTACTTTAATTGTTTGGCTGGATTTGAAATCTCTAGTAACGGAAATTTTTCTTTAACATCTGCTGGCCTCCACCCTGTTGGCATAAACCAAATACGAACCTTATCAAAATATCTTTCAGCATGCCAGGCATCTTTTAATAATTGCCAAAGATGTTTAAAGTTAATAATTACTGGATTCCAAGTATGAACTGGTTTCAATGTTCCATATACGGGCTTGATGTCATCCATCTCAGCTTGAAAAGAACCAAAAAGTTTATCCCAAATAATAAGAATTTGACCATAATTTTTGTCAATATATTCAGGGTTTATAGCATGGTGTACTCTATGGTGAGACGGGGTAACTAGAAAATGTTCAAAAATACCCATTCTACCAATTAATTGAGTATGATACCAAAATTGAAAAAAGAAGTGTATTGGTCCGAGAATAACAAATATTTTAAGAGGCACACCCAGTAAAGCTGCTGGTATCATAAAAATTGCAGAAAAGTTAACCGCTTCTGAAATTGATTGTCTTAATGCACATGCTAAATTAAAATCTTCACTACTGTGATGAATTACATGTCTATTCCATAGAATATTAACCCTATGTTTTAGACGATGAATACAATAACCAGTAAAGTCTTGTACTAAAAATGCTATTATTACAGCAATCCAAATATTTTCAATATGAAAAATTGTTAAATTATTAACTAACCAAGCATACCCAATTATTGCAAAACCATACTTTACACCATCTTTGATTATTTTTGTAACACCAGAACTAAGACTTGCAATAACATCTGCTTGTCTATTAATTCTGATACCCCTTCTCTTCGCAACGATTGCCTCTATAGCAATTAGAATCATGAAGATAGGTACTGCAACAAATAAAGATTTAATATAAAAGCTCATAAATAGTTATAATTGAATGTTACTCATTTAAAGTTAATGTTATCATATTTTTTAAAATATATAATTAATTGTAATTTATCACAGTGATTTTAATTATTCGATATAAATGAAGGTAAAATATTCCAATGTAGAAAATGTCTTTCTGGCTAAATCTCATTTAAGTAAACCAACTACCAAAATTCCTTATATACTTGTTGATAATATTCCTGATCTAGGCTTATTAACTTCTCTTAGATTCTTAGAATGGGCATTAGATAATCCTAATGGGGTTATTAGTCTTCCTACAGGTAAAACTCCTGAATATTTTATCAAATGGACTCAATACATTCTTTCAAATTGGGAAAAACCAGAAGTAGAAAAAATTTGTAAAGAAAATGGATTACATACTAATAATAAACCAAAATTAAATCATTTGAAATTTGTTCAAATTGATGAATTTTATCCGATTGATCCATCACAACATAATAGTTTTTATCATTTTGTTAAAAAATTCTATATAGATGGTTTTGGTTTAGATTCAAAAAATAGTTTATTAATAAATAGCTTTGAAATTCCACATTTAGTTAATGAAACAATTAAAGATATTTTTCCTGATTATAAGATAGATCTATCCCTCAGACATCGAGATACTAAATCCGATATTGAAGAAAAACAAAAACAAACGATTTTTGCGATTGATCAATGGTGTAGTGAATATGAAAATAAAATTGCAGATTTTGGTGGAATTGGTTTTTTCCTTGGCGGTATTGGTCCTGATGGACATATTGCTTTCAATGTCAGAGGTTCAGATCATAATTCGACAACTAGAATTCTAAAAACTAATTTCGAAACTCAGGCTACCTCAGCTTCAGACTTAGGAGGAATTGAAATTTCACGAAATCGATTAGTTATTACCATTGGTCTTTCTACAATAATTAAAAATCCTGATGTAACAGCAATTATCTTTGCTGCTGGAAGGTCAAAAGCAAAAATTGTTAAAGACTCACTCGAGAAAAAAGAAAATATCAAATTTCCCGCAACAGTCCTTAGAAATTCAATTGGAAGTCGCTTTTACCTTACAAAAGGTGCAGCGTATCTACTTGATGATATAAATAATAGTTCAAGGAATTGGAATACAGAGGAAAAAAACCGAGCCTTAATAAAGTTATGTAAGAATCTGAACAAATTTGGAAGTCGTCTGACTCAAAAAGATATAGTTGACAACCATATTACATCATCTATACCAAATATTAATAAAGATACTGGTAATGAATTCATAGATCAAATGAAACAAAAGATTCTAAAAAGTAATAATCTCCCTTCTGATAAAACAATTTTACATACTGGTCCACATCATGATGATATCTTATTAGGTTATTCACCTGTAATTCACCACTTAGTTCGATCCTCTCATAATACTAACTATTTTGCAATCATGACTTCTGGATTCACATCAGTCACAAATAAATATATCTCAGATCTTTTATCAAATACATTAGAACTAATTAATTCAGAAAAAATTCAGATGATAAAATATCCTGATTTTTTTGAAAAAGGATTTATGTTAAAAACAGACAAAGATATTTATCATTATTTAGATAAAGTAGCATCACAAAATACCTTCGGACAAATTCGGGGTATTTGTCATCGGATGGTTAGATCTTTAGTTAATATTTATAATCTGAAATCTCAAGATGAATTAATACAAAAAATAAATCATATTATTCAATATTTTTCAAATTGCTATGATGGAGAAAAAAATCCTCCTGATATTCAAAAATTAAAAGGTATGCTTCGGGAGTTTGAAGAAGAATTAACTTGGGCTCATTATGGTGTTGATATCAAAAATATTTTTCATTTACGTCTTGGTTTTTACAAAGGGGATATTTTCACTGAAACACCTGATCGTGAACGTGATATAAAACCAATTATTGAATTAATAAACAATACAAATCCTGAGATTATTACTTTAGCACTTGATCCTGAAGGTAGTGGTCCAGACACACACTATAAAGTATTACAATCAATTGCTGAAGCATTACGAATCGTATCAAAGAAAAAAGATATGTCAAATGTAAAAATATGGGGATACAGAAATGTATGGTATCGTTTTGACTCTGCAGAAGCTGACATTATGTTTCCTGTTTCTCTCAATTCAATGGCAGTTTTAAGAGATACATTTATGACGTGTTATATCAGTCAAAAAGAAGCATCTTTTCCAAGCTACGAATTAGATGGTCCTTTCTGTGATCTAACTCAGAAAATATGGGTAGAACAACATAGGACAATGGAGTTAATACTTGGGAAAGATTTTTGGTATCAAAATGAAGATCCACACTTTCGAGCTACGCATGGTTTAGTATATATGAAAGAATTAACAGTAGAAGAATTTTTAAATACAGCACGCTCTCTAGAAGAGAGCATTGAAGGATCCCTACTAGATTAAATTATTTTTTTTTCATTAGATATATTACATATCTAGCATTTTCTTGAAAAAGGTTTGGGTCTAACATATGTGATACATAACCATCTGTTACATATTCCTTCAATTTTTGAAAATTTGATTCTACAAAATATGAAAATAACCGACTCTTTATACCTTTGGATTTTGTTAAGTATTTTATCATTACTTCTAGCGATGGAACAGCATATTGATCAAGTATGTCTCTACCAATTTCAGATGAAGGTAAAACTTTTTCAGTAATATCATCTTCATTTATAATTTCAAATCCATTTTTTTTGCACTTTCAAGCCATTCACTTTCAATATGAAAATTACTATAAACTTCAGTATTCTTTTTTCTAAATAATGATGCAGATAGAATAAATCCTTGATCTTTTATTAAACTCGCTAATTTTTCAAAACCTATATCCTTGTCAAAGTAATTACTTGATTCACTCATAAGCGCAAGATCAAACTGTTTTTCACTAAAAAATTTTTCAATACCACTAAGATGAAAATTAATTTTCCCATTCTCTAGTTTCTTAAATGCTTTTTGATGATTTATATCAGGAGAAATACAGGTCAGCTTGTATCCATTTTCAGAAAGATGGAGAGCATTATCGCCAATTCCACAACCCACATCCAGAATTTGACTTACACCTTCAGGAATGAAGCTTGATAAATGACTAGTAAAATTTTTCTGAGCTTTTTTAAGATTCTCAAGATTCAATTGATCATTATCATCCCAATATCCCCAATGCAGTGACTCCAACCCTAATACTTCAGTCGTGAATTGTAAAACTAAATCATCATTGTCATCTTGAACAATTCTTGAATATTTTTGCAGATGCTTATTATATGTTCCATTCTCTTTATTCATTTATTAAATCCTTACTTTCTTTTATAATTACATTAAGAAATAATATTATTGATTTCTAACATTAACGAATCATCAAACTGTTCTAAATAATCAATAGTTGCTAAATTTTGCCTTAATTGATCTGTGTTTGATGCCCCAAGGATTACAGTACTAACATTTTTATTTTGAAGACACCAACCTAAAACAAGATTAACCAAAGGAATACCTGCATTATCAGCAACTTTTTCAAGCTTATTTGTTATATTTATCATATTCTTTCCTATATCACTATTCAGTCTGTCTTTCAAAAATTCATAACCATTTAAATTCATTCTAGTGCCATCGGGGATTTGGCTTTTGTATTTTCCTGTCAATATTCCAGAAGCTAGAGGTGACCAAATAGTAGTACCAAGACCTCTACTCTTGAATAAATCAAGAAATTCATTTTCCATTTTCTTTCGATTGAAAATATTATACTCAGGTTGTTCCATAGTTGGGGGTGTAAGATTCTTTTCTTCAGAAATTTTGTATGCCATTTCAATCTGATCAGCACCCCATTCTGATGTTCCCCAATAAATGATTTTACCCTGCAATATTAATGAATGCATTGCTCGTACAGTTTCCTCAATAGGAGTATCTGGATCAGGGCGATGACAAAAAAACAAATCAAGGTAATCTACTTGCATTCGTTGAAGTGCTGCATTACACGCATCATGTATATGCTTGGCGCTTAGCCCTCTTTGTGTTGGTAATTCACCACCCCAAAACACTTTACTAGATAAACAATATGTATCTCTTGANATTCCAAGTTTTTTTAATGCTTCACCCATTATTATTTCTGATTTACCATTTGCGTAAGCCTCAGCATTATCAAAAAAGTTTACTCCTTTATCATACGCAATTTTCATCATTTCTGATGCCACAGACGTATCTATTTGGAANGAAAATGTTACCCATGAGCCATATGATAATTCACTAATTTTTAAACCAGAATTTCCAAGGTTACGATATTTCATTAAANACTACTTTCNTTATTAATNATAAGACACTTTAATCATAAAACATNGTCTTAATCAATGGTGCAATAGGTTTTTCACTTTGATATTCTATACTTAAAAATGCAGCAATTGTTGATGCNATTTGACTNCTATTTATTTTTTCATGATTTACCATCTCNCCCTGCGGAGGGGTGTCNGGCCCTATAACAGCCATCCATACATTCTCTGCTCCGATTACTGAACTNCCATGATTTCTCCAAGCATCTATATCNTTATTTCCTCTACCATGNTCAGTTGTAATAAGTATTGTTGTNTTGTTTTTATAAAAATAATTACCTTGTACCCAGGTCCANAAATCGGACACATATTTATCTAATCTATTAGNAGCAATTAGATACTGATCATACTTNCCTTCATGTGCATATTCATCAGTTTCATCATAAGCAATATATAATANCTTTGGTCTCTCTTCTTCTAAATATGTTTTTGCAAAATTATGCGTAATTGCATCATATCGGACACTTTTCCATGGTACAGGAATTTGCAACATTATTTCGTTTAATAAGCCAATCTTTGGATTGTTTCTTCCTTTACCATACGATTCCATTCCTGCGCTTACATATATTCCTGAGCGTTTTTCATTAATGATAAAATCAAAAACATCCCATGAACANAAAGCAGCNACCTTATTATTATATCCTGGTTGGTTATGTATATATTCAAGAACTGTAATATTGGGGTTGTTTTCCTTATTATTACTATTTCTTGTTAAATCTACATATCCAACCAACATTTCACTATANCCTGGATATGAAAANAGATAAGGGTTTTCAAGAGTAGCTATACTTCCATTTCGAACATTTCCATATAATTGCCCTTGATTAATAATTGTATTCCAAAAAAAAGGCATCAATTTTTCTCTACGAATACGATAAGAAGAATTCCAATAGTCTTTTAAAATCTGGCTTTGATCTTTCGTATATTTTTCTGAATGAATTAATAGACTATCAGCACCGTAAAATACTTCTTCCCACCTTAGACCATCAAAAGTAATAAAAATAATATTTTTTGTTTTTCCTTTCGCTAGTAAAAAAGAAAATAGAAAAATACTAANAAGTAATACTGTACGGATTTCTTTCATTATTCTTTCCAAATATACGTTCCAATTGAATTTGGAGGTATACTTGAGTTAGAAGATTTATNTTGATACTCAAGAGTAAAGTTTTTTAATGAATTAGTTTGGTTTGCTCCTATTAATACTATTGTTCCATCACAATTTCTAAATGCTACAAAAGATGCCTCTTCAATATTACCCTTATCACAACTAATACGATATGCTCCAGGTCTGACAAATTTAGAAAAATGCGATAANAGATAATACTCAGGTGTGACATAAAATTTATCTGGTTCATCTGGGTTTTCAATTAATAAAGTAGGACTAAGTTCAGATAAGGTATTATATGGTCCTTGATTGTATTCGTCAAGATCATATGTAGTCATCGTTACCCAATACATATATGAGCGTGACCAATTCCAGAAGTATTTTTGAATATTATACATTCCGGATATTCCCCATTCNGAATGCTCTGTAAAAATTATTTCATGATCTGGGTGATTATTATAAAGTTGAGACATATACGAAGCGGGATAATTGGTATAATTATGAAATGCAGTTCCAGAAACATAGTATTCCTTACCAATTNTCTTTAATTCCTTTAATATAAAGTCTGCATTAACCCAATCTTCAAAATTATGATCGTTAAGCCAAATTTTAGTATATAACTCTGGTTTATTTNGATTATGAAATTCTTCGTATGTAGCTATTGTTAAATCTAATTGTTGTTTTGCACTTAATTGCATACCGGGATAATTATCTGGTACAAAATTAGGTTCATTTTGAGTGGATATNGCATAAATAGGAATTCCTTGCCTCTCATAAGCTTCAATAAATTTTCTTAAATATATTGCNAATTGTTTTTCGTAACCTTTCTTTAATGTACCTCCAATAATTTTTTCCGATGATTTCATCCAAGCTGGGGGACTCCATGGAGCTGCAAAAAATATGATAGNTTGAGGAGGATCTATATTTGCAGCAACTTCCTGAACTAATTTNAACATAGGAATGATTCCAGTTTTNATATCTGATTCAATTGAAAAATTTTCTTTATCATCCTGATATGTGTAGAACCCTTTTGGGTGAGANGAAACACTTCTNCCATCAGAAAANTCAGANGTNCCAATTGTTATTCTAAACATNTTAAATCCTAAACCTTCTTTTGGATCAATAAGNAATCTAAGAATATTACGGATTTNCTCTTCAGTTTTTCCTTTCGATATGGCATGTAATGTAGTTGCCTCAAGAGAAGNTCCAATCCCCAGAATAGATTGATAGGTAATTTTCGAATTAATTGAGATAGTAAAATTATTGGCTTTATTATTTTTTCGCCACCGCAGATTTTCTTGCTTGGCTAACTTATACTTTATTTCACTCTGATCGGGAGGGTTTGTATACCAAATTGAAGATCCTGGTAATAATTCAGAACTGATATATACCTGAATTTCATCAAGCTCATTAGTATATACATAGGTAGATATACTAAACAAGATTATCATTAATAATTTATTTTTCATCCTATAATTATAGTTTAATTACCTGTCCTTGTTTAGCAATATTAAAACCTTCTTTAATTAAAAAATTTAATTCATTACTTGTTGACCAAATAAGAGGATTACTATGATTAAAATGAATAAAATGAATCTTATTCTTTTCTTTTGTTGGCAACCCTTTAAATAGATTTATACTTTCACTGACAAATGGATGAGGTATTTCACTCATATCCCTTCCTGGAAGTTCATTTCCATCAAAAAAGGTGCCATCTAGTAATAAATAGTCATTTGAATTCACTTCAGAAATAATATCTTTATTCCAAATATTCCATTTATCTATATCAGGTATAAATAGTATAGAGTTTGAAGGCCCTTTAATTTTAAAACCAACAGTTTCAGTAAACTCATCACGATGAGGAACGAGAAATGGTTTAACAGAGACCTGATCATTTATATTTATTACATTATCATCATATAAAGAATTAATTTGAATATTACTTTTAGTAACTAATTGATTCCAGGGACCATTTTTTTCAAGAAAATTCTTCATTCTAGGCATGGCGTAGACTGGTATATTTTTTGCTCCCATAACTTCATGTCCAAGATGAATTAGCCCAGAATAATGACCAATATGTGCATGTGTTAAAAAAATACCAGCAATATTTACNGNACTTTTTGAATTTGTTATATCATTGATCATATGCAATTGCTTTGGAAAATCTGGAGACATATCAATGATCCAACATTTATTTTCTACATTATCTACAATTGCAATAGAAGTCACCATTCGTTNAAGATAAGGTTTCCTTTTCAACCTTCATGCANCATTGTTTTAAACAACCAGCTTGTGGATACCCTCCATCTTGAGCAACACCNANAACNTAGATAAAAATNCCATCATTAATTAATNGATNATCTGAAGATATGCTGCATGAGAAAAAAAATAGAAATANAATAGCNAATATTNTTCTTAAATAAATNGATCTCATATATNGTTTATACAATNATAATACATTTAATTTTTTGAAAGAGTGAACTTACATAAAGATATGAATAAATTAGACTATGTACAGTTTATACATGCAATTAATTTTGACCATCTTCATTATATTGGATTTTACAATTGCAAAAAATCTTACATTGCATAATAGATATGATCCACAAAATAGAGAGTTGCTTGATGTAAAATTTTCAGGTAATACTATGATAATTACTGGGAATTTAAATGGAACTGAATTTTATGATATATCTGATTCTCTAAACCCTGTCCATCTATCCAATCTTGAGATTCCTTTTGGAAATCAGAATCGAGCATTACCAAATTTTATAGCAGCAACATCAGATTCTATACTATACCTATCTGCTCGACACAGAGGTATTGCAATTGTAAACATATCTGATCCATCAAATCCTCAATTCATAGGTATGGTTCCACAGCCAAATAATTCTAATTATAGTTATGATGGTTTAACTGTAAGAGACACCGTCTTATTTGCTTCTGCACATGAACATGGTGTGATATTGTTTAATATTTCTGAACCTGATTCACCATCATTTATAGGACAAATAAATTGTGAAAATGCATGGGGTACTGATTTTATTGATTCATTAATGATAATTATGAATGGTGAATTTGGTTTTAAAATTCTAGAAATTAGTGATCTAATTAATCCAATTGAATTATCCAATACAATTACAGANGGTGCNATTAAAGATATGAAACTAGATGGNTATCAACTNAATGTAGCNTTGGGTAGTCATGGTATTGNACGATATGATATTTCNGATCCNTATAANCCNCANCTACTNGCNTCNTATAATACAACTGGACTNGCTAATAGAATTGCNCTTATNGATAATAAAATAGNTGTNTCTGATTGGATAGANGTAAAAGTACTTGAGTATACNNCAAACCAATTTGANTTAGTTGGNTATAAAAATACTGGATATAGGACTATGTCAATAAATACNAAAGGNAATGTGATATNTTCTGCTGANTGGAGACATTTACAAGTATTTGAATATGGCCCTATTGNTGCCCCNGATCTAGATATTAGTTCNCATGATATAAGTTTTCCTGAAATTGGTGTTGGAGATAAGGATACAATTCAACTCATTTTAAAAAGTAATGGAAGTGAAGCCATTGAGTTTGAATATGATTATTTTTCTCATCCTGATTTTACTACCCCATCAATCTTAAATACATTAGATCCAGGTGATTCAATCATTGTTAATGTTGTATATACAAAGTCTGGAAATAATGCTTCAGGTGTTTATAATATTCCATCAAATGATAATGATGAGCCTATTATCACATGTGAAGTATTAGGAAATTATGATGGTGTAAATGTTGGTATGCCAGCACCAGATTTTACTCTACCNACAGCTGCNAATGGTACAAATAATTTNAACTTAACACAACATTGGTCAAACAATGGGGAAATTGTAGTCATTACTTTTTTCTCTCCGGGATGACCTGTGTGTAGTCCGGAGTTATCGGATTTAGAAATATCAATTTGGCAAGAATNTGTTGATNATGGAGTTACTCTTGTTGGGATTACTGCTGTTAATCAGGGGCAAATTGATCAGTTTGTAATTGATAATGGACTAACTTTNCCAATATTAAAAGANACAAGAAGTGGCCCAGGTATAGGAACAGGTATTGTTTACGATCAATATTATATTCCAAATCAGGGTTCTCCATATCCACGTGACTTTATTATTGGAACTGATGGTATTGTATATTATTCAAATAATGAGATCGATACACAGTCTATGATTGCAATAATTGAAACATTACTTGATGAGCAAGAAGTTAGTGTATTAGATGAAAATAGTTCTATACAACAACAACTAAAACTAGTAAAGGCTTATCCAAACCCCTTTAATTCTTCAATTAATATAAATTTTAATATTACAAATCAATCAAATATTCAAATCAGCATTTTTGATTTAAATGGAAGATTAATTTCAAATAATAATCTAGGGATAAGAAGGGCCGGNAATCAAAGTATACATTGGTCTCCCTCANACGCAATAAGNTCAGGNACCTATTTATATAGNATANAGAGTCAAAGTAATATTATTAATGGGAAAGTATTATATCTTAAATAGTATTGAATTATCTTTTGAATTTTATCCCACACCCTAGAGCTTTTGTTGATGCATATTTAATATCATTTCCAGAAAGCATNGCATCAATTGCATCAGCAACATATGGTTTTTTCACTTTTCTAGCTTTTTTCGGATTATCATCTACTGCACCACGATATACAAGCTGATCATTTTTATCAAAAAGAAACACATGTGGNGTTTTAGATGCACCAAACTCTCTGGCTAGTTTAGAACCATTATCCATAGTATAGAAAAAATTATATTTTTTNTCTTCAGCAATTTTCCTCATTTCATCTAAACTTTCAGAAGATTCAAAATTCGATTCGTTAGAATTGATCGCAATTACACCAACACCTTTAGGTTTATACTTTTTAGTTAATTCAACATATCTATCTTCCCATCGTTTAACCCANGGGCATGTATTACAAGAAAAAATAACTAATAGTCCATTTTCTCCCTTTGCTTCAGATAATGAAATTGATTTTCCACTAATATCCANCATCTTAGTTTTTACTAACGGCATTTTTGATCCAAGATCNAGTTCTTTAGCATGTGTATTTGTACCTGAAAAAATAATAATCATTATTAAACTAATTAAGCGTACCATATTAACTCCTATAAATTTATTGCTTTCTCTATTGCCTCAATGAACCTTCGTTCATGATTTGAATTCTCCCAAAAATCTACAATCGAACCAGATAGTTTACCAAATACAATCGTAAATGGAAGAGTACCTGTCCATTCAAGATGTATACCATTAATNAACTCTTCATCAGGCTGATTTTTNATAAATAANTCATCAGTNATTCCCATTTTCTTCAAAAAACTAATNACNTCTTTTTCTTGTTCTAACCAGTCNCCACTTACAAAAATGACATTCAAATCATCCTNATATTNTTTNTCTAAATCCCTTATAAACGGAAACTCCGCAATACATGAACTTCACCAAGTTGCCCAAACATTAATTAAAACAGCTTTTTTTCCCTTTTCCAATGNTGCNGCTTCCAGAATATCTTGAGCAGTAACTCTAACTATATTTGATTTATCACAACTAAGGATAAATATGAAACTTATAAATAGTATCTTGTAAAATTTGATCAATNTAATTATTTATTCTACAAGTTAAGGGTTATCTATAAACCCTAATCGATCTTGGGATGATACACGTCCTGAATTTGAACAAACAGGAGAAAAGTTTGGAATAATATCTGGTATATTATCAAAATCATCATTGATTTTATCGTACACTTCACTCCTTGATGGAAAATCATATTCAGGAGGGATAAAATATTGAATAGTTAATACATTTGGGTCATATGTAAAATGATCAAATTCTATTACCCCCAGAGACAAAGTAAAATAAACAAATAGTGAATC
>NZXJ01000029.1 GCA_002701945.1 Fidelibacterota bacterium | reverse complement strand
AACGTATCGTTGATCCAACAATAGTTGAACCTCAATGGTGGATGATAATTAGTATTGTTATCACTATTTTTATAAAAATATTAGTTGCACTTTATGCTGAATATTTATCCTCAAAAATTGCATCCAGTACTTTACATGCTGATGCATGGCACCATCAAGCTGATGCGATCTCATCATTTCTTGTGGCTTTTGCAATGATACTTGGCAAATATGGTTATAGTCAATTTGATGGGTGGATTGGTTTATTTATTGCTATGTTTATTATTTGGTCTGGGTTCGGTATTGCAAAGACTGCTGTAGATGATCTAATAGGTAGACCGCCAACCATAGAAGAAATAAATGATATTAGGCAATTATCGCAAAATGTTGAAGGGGTGATTGGCGTTCATGACATAGCTGTTCATAGCTACGGAAAAGATAAGTTTGCTAGTATTCATATAGAAATTGATGCCGATGAAAATCAGATGGATGCTCATGATATTTCAGCAAATGTAGAAAAGATTTTATATAATAAGTTAGGTGTTGCACCAACTGTACATGTTGACCCTGTATCTATTAAAGATCCGAAAACAAACGAAGTAAAGAAGTATTTAAGGGATAATTATTCTAATCATGAAATTATCACTGGTTTTCATGATGTTCGAGTTGTTGANACAAAAAAACATCATGTAATATTATTTGGTATTGATGTTAAGCCTAATTTATCAAAGTCTNTNATNNTTCAATCTTGCGANGCTATTGAGNNGCAACTACAATCAATTTTCCCTGAATTTGAAGTTGATATTANNNTCTCAGGTTTACATAATTATTCTTAGTAATNATGTAAACTATATAAGTACTTGTAGGTTTTTAATTANTTCTCCAGAATAATTNTNACTTGTTTCATTCATTTCAATAATACATCCACCATCNCTTGTAATTTTNTTAAAAATTCCATTNTAGGTTNTATTTTCTTTTTCAAATGAAACATTTTTGTTATTGTGNGTACAATAATTATTCCAGNCCTTACTTATATCAAAATTNTTAGGATCATTCTCAAAACGTNATAATAATGATTCCATATTATTTAATACGTTAGCGGTTACTCTTTCGCGTTGAGTATTTTGTCCTAATTCTATAAATAGTGATGATGCTTTATTAGCAATTTCTGATTCAAAATCATCTCTGTTTTCATTTACATTAATTCCTATTCCAAAAATAACCCATTNGATAGTTTGATTATGAACCTTGGTCTCACATAATATTCCACCAATCTTTTTATCATTTAATATTATATCATTTGGCCACTTAAGACCTGCATTAATATTTAATTCTTCTANTCCCTTTGATACAGAAATACCAGCCAAAATTGATAAAAGCCCTATTCTTTCAGTAGGTATCAATTTAGGTTTATAGATTAAAGAGAAAGTAAGACTTTTACCTGATATAGATTTCCATTGGTTACCATTTCTTCCTTCTCCTGAAGTTTGGTTATCAGTAATAACTAATGTTCCNGATTTTACCCCATCATTGATTATTTCCTTTGCTTCACTATTTGTAGAATCTAAATAAGTATAATATTCGATATGNCTACCAATTATANTGGTTTTCAAGTTTGCTTCAATAAGATTAGTAAAAATCATAATTATAGGAATAAAAGATGTATTTGNATAAAAGTAAGAGTTAATCCTAAAATAGAACCTATAGTTACTTGGGCTACGGTATGCGCTTTCAATATCACTCTTGAGAAAGCAACTAAAAATAATATTATAAACATAATTAATGCATATTCTATACCATGAATCCATAAAACACTTAAGAGNCCAGATATNCCCATTGCNTGTATAGATATTTTCCAATANCGAGTAATCAATAGAATAACNATTGTATTAGTAATAGTACAAAACATTAAACCCTTAATCAGCATATTAGCTTCTTGAATATGTAANAATAAAAAACCAAGGNCTGCATANCCTATNCCTAAAAGCAAAGGTNTAATGCGTTCTTCTTTNATACTTGCATCTAGATCAGATATCAACCCTTTTTTCTGCAATAAAAATAAAGTTACGATAGGCAAGAAGTTAGAGCACAGAAAGCAAGTAATAAGAATTTTAATTGCCCCTGGATGTATTATGATATTGTCAAAAATAATTACAATAAACACAAAAAATGAAAATACCATAGGATGAAAAATAATAGAAATAGTTTGTGCTAATAAAAACAANNAAATATTATATGTTAGATTGATNCTCACCAAAGGNNTGTCTTAATTGATCNGAGATCTCTCCAATTGTACAATTAGATTTAACACATTCTATAATTGAAGGAATTAAGTTTTGTGAACCTTTCGCGTTTGTATGCAAAGAATTCAATTTNTCTTTTACGGAGCTATTATCTCTTGTTTTCTTAAACTTTTTTAATCTTTTCAATTGAATATTTACTGAACTTTCATCTATTTCCATTGTTTTATTATCTTTAATAACATCTGTTTTGAATTCATTAACTCCAATAATTATTCTTTCTTTACTATCAATGGATTCTTGATATTTTGATGCACTTTGTCCTATTTGATTTTGAATCCACCCTGATTCTATGCCTTCAATTACGCCACCCATATTTTCTAGACTTTTTATAATGTCATTTGCTTCTTTTTCAATAGTATCAGTCANNTCTTCCATAACATAGCTTCCACCAAAAGGATCTGGATGATTTATTAATCCTGANTCATNCGCAATGATTTGCTGAGTTCGTAATGCCAGCATTGCTGATTCNTCAGTCGGTAATGATAATGCTTCATCGCGGCTATTAGTATGCAAAGATTGCGTCCCACCTAGNATAGCNGAAAGAGCCTGAATACTAGTTCGTACAANATTATTATCTATTCCTTGAGCTGATAANGTTGATCCGCCAGTTTGCACATGGAAGCGGCATTTCATTGCCTTTTCATTAGATACATTAAATTTATTTTTCATTATTTTTGCCCACATTCTTCGAGCAGCACGAAATTTTGATATTTCAACTAGCATATCATTATGCGCATTAAAGAAAAATGAAATCCTACTTGCGAAAACATCAGGATCTAACCCTCTTTCTATTGCATTTGATACATATGTCATTCCATTTGCAATTGTAAAAGCTAATTCCTGCGCAGCTGTTGATCCGGCTTCTCTTATATGATAGCCNGATATTGATATAGGATTCCATTTAGGAGTATGTGAATTGGCAAACTCTATTAAATCTGTAACTAAACGCATAGAAGGTTCAGGTGGATAAATATANGTACCTCGAGCAATATATTCTTTTAATATATCATTTTGTATTGTACCCTTCAATTTATTAGNTGTAACGCCTTGATTCTCAGCTGCGGCTAAATACAAAGCATATAATATTGGTGCTGTTGCATTAATTGTCATTGATGTTGAAACCTCATCTAATTTTATGCCACTAAATAAAATATCTATATCTTCGATTGTAGCAATNGGGACACCGACTCTACCAACTTCTCCCTTTGATAATTCATGATCAGAATCATAGCCAATTTGTGTGGGNAGNTCAAATGCAACAGAGAGACCAGTTACTCCTTNATCTAATAGAAACTTAAATCTTTTATTTGAATCTTCAGCNGATGAAAAACCTGCNTANTGNCTCATAGACCAAAGTCTATCTTNATACATCCCAGAATAAATTCCACGTGTGAAAGGAAATTTTCCTGGTTTTTCATTCATTATATTTTCCGTTCTTTTTTAATCGTTTGATAAGCATTATTAACAGCTTTGAATTTTTCTTCTGCAATGTGCTGCAAATCAATACCTAGATGAGATACTTTATCTGGATGATATTTATTTGCCATTTTACGATATCCCTTTTTTACTTCATCATCATTACAGGAAGGGTCAATTTCTAAAATTTTGTATGCATATGTGTTATCTTTTATAAACATTGCCTTGATACTTTCATAGTCTTTTGAATTAATATTTAAGTATCCTGCTATAGTATGAATTACTTTTATTTCTTTATCATCAATNTGTTTATCTGCAAATGCTAAACCAAATAAGATATGTATTAANTCTATTCTACTGGGATGATCCATAGANCTTTGGATTTGTCTACANACATCTTTTAAAGGATAGTCCTGCTTTAAGATATCTTTAAAAAGAATCATAAAATATTGAACATCAGAAGATTTTAGTTCTTTATTTAAAAAATCTTTTATGTAATTAAGCTCTGATCGCAAGAGTTTATTATCCGCTTTCATTACTTTGGCAAATAATACCATTAGGGAAACAATAAAATCTCCAGGCTGAGTGTTTGGGTTGCTAATATTTTTTTTATAGCCTTTNATTGATCCTGAATCAGACATGGAAGCCCAAGCGTAACCAAGAATTCCTCCAATTGGGCCACCTAAGACCCATCCTAGCCCTCCCCAAAACAGTTTTTTATTTAATGACATAATTTATTTATTTGAATTACTGCAAGTTCTAGTTGAAAACTACGCAGTATCATAATGGTGAAAAAGTTATATTCAACTATGGACTTTCCTTTAAAGACAAGACTCGCACTATTTTTTGATAACATAATTCATAAGCCCATNAAGGATTCAGTATTGGGNGTNAATGATAATAANACATCAATTTCACAAGTCTTGTTTATTCTTCCTGAGGAAATTAATTATTCTAGAGTTGCAAGAATTTTTATTCAATCTATACAAAATGCTTTGGGTCCAGATCCAGAAATGAATATAAGTTATGCTTTATCAAAAAGCAGTTTGATTTCATATGAGGGGTTAATACAAAACCCTTTAATATTGTTTTCTACTGAAAATATAAATTATTGGGAATTGCCGAACGATGAATTGATTAATGAATGTAAAAAATTAGACTTTCATGCAGTAATTGATTTGAACCCCGATTTTAATCCTTTTGCTTCAACTTTAATTAAGCATATTAAAGCAAATATTAAAATTGGTTATTATTCAAAGTATGCTGAAAAATATTATAATATAATTATTGAAAGAAAGGAAACAGACTTCCTAGAAAAGGGTAATAGTTATATACTACAGCTATTAGGGTTAAAATAAAAAAATTCAATTTTTTAAAACAAGTTATTGCGACCATATGGGTCTTCGATTAATTTAACCGCCGATTTTAGTAGATATTATTTATGTTAGAAGAAAGTATAATCTGTCCAAACTGTGGTGCGAATATCGAAGAAATGGATCTTCGTGAGAAACTTGCGTGCCCACATTGCAAAAAAGATCTAAAAGATAGAAACTATCTTGATTTTCTCGAATACCTTATGGCTAACGGCATTGTAGAGAATTTAGATTTTTTCGATGCATCAGTATATAGTGAAGATATTGAAAGATTTGATCCTGAAGATGAAGATGATGTAGATGTAACTGAACATGAGAAAAGAAAAGAAGTATTTAATTTATATGAGAATGAAATGGTTCAACAGCAGGAAGAAGAAGAGCAGGTTAACTATAAAGATTTCGATGGCCTTGATGAAGATTGGGAAGATTTTAATAGTGCTTAATTAATTTAAAACTTTAGGAAAAGCAAATGGAAGAAAACAAAAAAGTTCAGCAAATTAATATTGAATTAGATGAAAAAGTAAGTGGAGGTGAGTATGCGAATTTTGTTGTTGTCACTCATTCGCCTGCTGAAGTAGTTATGGATTTTACTAGATTATTACCAGGTGTTGCAAAAGCCAAAGTGCACTCAAGAATTATTATGGCTCCACCTCATGCAAAAGCATATTTAATGGCTTTAACTGATAATATCAAAAAATTTGAATCAAAATATGGAGAAATAAAAACACCAGGGCAAGAAGGCTTCACAGAATTTGGAGTAAAGCCACCTGAAGATGTATTACCTAATTAGATATTATTAATATTGAATCCAGGTTCGCCCTCTTTTTTGCTCTCTCATTTTTATTAAAACCCAAATAGTTATAAATAGCCAAGCAACACTATAACCATATAATCCACCAAAGATTACATCGCCAGGGTAATGAACCCCTACGTAAACCCTGCTAATAGATACAGATAGAGCTAATAATATTAATGGTTTTTTCCATTGTTCGTAGAAGTATGACAAAATCGTAGTTGCACAAAATATATTAGCAGCATGGGCAGAAACAAACCCATATTTTCCGCCCTTGCCTATTAATAAGTTTATTGCGTCTCCCATAGTATGTGAAGGCCGTAAACGGGCAATTGCTGGTTTAATAACTTCCACAACTGAATAGTCAGTTATTCCAGTAGCAATTAATGTTACACCAATACCAATCCGTGCTCTTTTCCCGCCTTTAAACAATAAGAACAGTATTCCAATTAATACGGGGAAAGCCCATAAATCCTCGTTTGTAATAGTGACAAAAAATAGATCAAAAACTGGATTAGAAAGGGAATGATTAATAAATAATAAGATTTTTTGATCTATATCATGTAAAAAATTAATCATCAACAGTTGAAATATTAATTATCCTTTTTCCATTGATCTTATATGCTCTTTACCATGNTCATCAAAGTATAGATCTATAAACTGATTTAATAATTGAATTACTTGTTGTGGTTTTGTNATATCAACGNTTTGTTTGCANTTCATAGTAGCAACAATAATTTGTTGAAGAACAAGAGTTTGATCTACATACAATTGTCTTCCATCTTCATTTTTCTTTTTAGGTTTAATTCTTTGNGCAAGAAAATAGTCTGCTATTGTAGATTGAATTAATGCTGCATGATCTTCTTTTGTATTAACCCAGCGAACCAACTGGTTCATATTTTGTGAATCTGATTCACTTTCAGATAATTGTTTAATTTGNTTCATAGCCTTTTCTATTGTAGAAACATGCTCTTTTAAATGAATAATGCGGGCAGCATCATCATAAATNCCGCATGGTACTTGACAATGAGCAAATAGATAGTTTGATGTATTAAATATAATTATGATAGCTAATAAAATGGTTTTATTGATTTTCATAAGTTTTGAACTCCTTACTATTTATATATTATTTAAAATTATAACTAAAAATATTTATTACCTTATAAACTAATNTTTATGAANGAATGATTTNTAAAAAAGTATCTGAATTAGTTTAATATAAAACTAGGTATTAGAATTTTGCTTGAAGACGAAATACAATAACCCGTCCTAATTCAGGCCCACCTTGTATTTCGGTATGCATATGATCAAACATATTATTTAATGTTAACATTGCAGATAAATTTTCATTGATTTNATAATCNGTATGNANATCAAAAATATTATAAGAGTCTATTGTGCCATAGTATATGCCTGATGACCATTGAAAACCATCTACATGACGAAAATTTAATGAGAATGAATATGGTTTANCTTTTGGATCATATTGAAGCTTAAACCCGCCTTTATGTTTTGGTGCATTAATAGGATCTTTAGCATTTGTTAATGGATTTAAAAAATCAGTTATACTTAAAAAAGAATAGTTCATATCAAATGAGAGGTTTCTAGTAATAAAATAAGTAATACTTGCATCTATTCCNCTTACATCAACTTCACCGTAATTTAAATAGCCTACCACAACTGGAGGCGCAAGNCCTTTGATTGTGTCCATTGCGGCAACACCTTCAATATTATCTCTCCATTTATTAAATGATTCATCATAGTCTTCAGCATCTGCAATTATATTATTATCAGCTACATCCACAACATTATTAACGAGGCCATCACCATTCCAATCAGTCTCTAGGACAGATTTATTTATTATTATNGGNGTAATNAAAGTTGGACGACTAATAAAATTTGCAAAATGGTTAGTAAATATATCAAGCGTTCCAAACATTCTTTGATTGATTCTTCCTTTCCATCCAAATTCCCATGTATCAATAATTTCTGCATCAATTTCTGGAAGATCATCAGTGATATAATTATAAAAACCTTCAATCTTTGGATCAACGGATGGATAAAATAGTATATACTTTGATGTATCCATAGGCTCATAATTAAATGTTGTAGTATTAAAAAAGAAAGGTTGCTGTTCATCATTCCTTGGATACACATACCCTCCATCAGCGCCACGTGCATACACTTTAAATATTGATACTCTTGTTACAAATATATCAAGGAAAAGAGCTTGATTTGTTGGCGTATTAAAGGCTTTTGCCCATGTTAAACGAAATGTTTGATTTTCTTTTGGACGGTATATTAAACCTACTTTTGGAGAAACTTGCAAACCTTCATTATCATCAAAATTGAATTCCCAATTTAAAGCATTGGCTTTTCTTCCTTCTTCATTATTGAATTGCACCATATCTGTTAAGCGNTCATGAACNTCCCATCTTGTTGCCTGGACTAATTCAAATTTGTCTGTAAGCTTCCAGTTGATTTGATAATAAGCCCCCAATTCATTAACTATCCGCCTATTATTTTCNTCAGCTTCATCAATTCCTTCATCAATTAATCCATCTCCATCATTNTCAATACCATCTTTTATAGCATACATTACATTATCAATTGGGTTTCCATTTTCATCNGTTTCAATGGANGCCCATGTGGTATACTCTTCACCNCNATCATACCANGTATTATCATTTAAGTCATAAAATGAATCTGGAGAACCTGCTTCTCCATNCCCATNNTTATCTCTTTTATCNTNTAGATTATTATCACGTANNATAGTTCCNCNTGTATCAGGCATTGTCATAAAATAATCGANACCCCACACAAAACGCATTTTNCCTTCNAAGAACTCATTCACTTGCTGTAATTGACTGCTAAACTTNNTGGAACGATCATAAATGGTTCCACCAGTTGCTAAATTACGAGTAGGGGAGNATGCTAAGGGAAATCTTGGATCATAATCACCTGAATAACTTGTATTTAAATANCTTTGAAAGAACCAGTTTTTATATACCATTCTTCCATGAACATATCGATACACCCANCCATCAGCNAAATATCTNGCAATACCAGTAATATTTATATTTCTTGCTTTTGCATACCCATGCGAGACNCTAAGGGTTAAGTCTGGGTTTAATTCCCAATCAGCCCTGNCATCATAACGGTAATTTTCAACNNTAAAATCTGGATAATCATCAATACCATCTTCGTTTGCATCCTTTATAATCGTTGCAAGTCCACCATAATTCATTTTGAAGTCTCCTTCGCCATCATAGATGCCATCTCCATTAGAATCAAAAATTAATCTTCCATCTTTTGTGTATTTGAACTCTCCTAAGCCAACTTCAGGAAGTGTACTACCTATACGATCAGTCCAAGACATCCCAATTTCATCTAATTCATCAATTTCGCCATCGCCATCATTATCTACTCCATCATACCAACGTTCAGGTGAATCATCAATGCCCGAGTCAATTTTTTCATCAATTAAACCATTATTATTATTATCAACTCCATCTGCATATTTTTTCCCAAGCATTTCTTGAGTAACAAACCATAATATCATTCCATTTGGAAGAGTATATCGATGGAATGGGTCACTGGCAGCCATATCAATCATTTCTTGAGAAATCTCCGGAGAACCTGTTTCTCCATCTCGTATGAAATTTGCATTATCAATATTATCTGCAAATCTCCTACCAACCCAATATGCTTCTGAACCTTCCCATACGCCTAACATTTCCTCAGTGAAATCTGGGCCTGATTCTCCAGTTGTCCCGCCATCATCAATTCCGTTATTAGTTAATCTTGGACGACCTATAAATGCAGGATCATGTCCTTCAAATTCGTCAGGATTATAATGGTGCCAGTCTTCACCTCGAAAAACTACACCAGATACTTTAAATCCAAACTTTCCAAGTTTTCTTCCACCAATATTAAGATTCTCAAAAGTAGATGCATGACGCATCGTAAATTTTTGCATTGGGTCAGAATTTGTCTGAGATAATTTTCCTCCTTGGATATTTATACTTGTGGCATTGCCATCCAAAGGTGAACTGGTAATAATATTTAAAACACCTGTATACGCATTTGGACCATATAATGCAGAGGATGGACCTAATACTACTTCAATTTGTTTTACATCTTCGAAAGATACTGGAATTACATTATATGCAATTAATCTTAATGATGGAACGTTTGCCATCCTTCCATCTGTTAAAGTTAAAAGCCTAGAACTAAAAGAAGTATTGAACCCTCTTGCGCTTAAGTTGTAACTATCAATTCCAGATTGAGTGAACTCCAGGCCTTTTACTGTTTTCATATAGTCACCCAGGTTGGTGTTACTTTCACGGCGAATATCTTTTTCCGTTATTACGCTTATAGCAGCAGGGGCATCTTCTACACGCTCCCTTTTTCTTGAAGCAGTTACAACATATGTTTGCATTTGAATTGTTTCACTTGCTAGTAAAACATCAACAATTAATTCTTCATTTGCTGTTACAGTTACAGTTTGTTCTTTTATTTCATAACCGATATATGTGATTTTTAAAAGATGTTCGCCAGCAGGAACAGTAGATATACGATATAAACCTTCCATATCTGTGGCTGCACCCATTGTTGTTCCATCAATAACAATGTTTGCTCCAATAAGGGGGTCACCATTGTCTAAATCTGTTACTACACCCTTAATTGAACCCGATTGTCCAATGATTATTGAAGTAGATATTAAAAAAAGTAAAAGATAATTTTTCATAGACTCACTCGTAAAAACAGACAGCCCTAATCTATACGGTTAGAGCTGTCTGTTTGATTTTTTCAACTAATGAAAATAATAAATTATTTCATTAATGTCATTTTCTTAGTTGCATTGTATTTACCTGCTGTTACACGGTAAATATACATACCACTGGAAAGCATGTTTCCAGTTGCGTCACGACCATTAAAGGTTATTTTGTGACGTCCAGCATTCAAATTGCCAGAGTGTACAGTTGCAACTTGTTGACCCATAACATTCCATATCGTTAATTCAGTATACGCATCCTCAGGAAGATCAATAGCAATCTGAGTGCTTGGATTGAATGGGTTTGGATAGTTGTCATATAGTGCAAACTTTTTTGGAATCATTGAATCTTCAGATTCTACACTAACGCCACCTTCATTTGCAAATACTGGGTTAACACGTTGTGTGGAAAAATCAGGTATACAATTATTTCCAACCTGGAAGACTAAACGACCATTTGTTGCAGGATCTCCTCCTGTCATATGAAAGTCATCAACATAAAAAGATCCATGGTCATCACCACTTGGCTGTACATGCATTACACCAACCTGTACAACAGCAGGTGTTTCATCTGGTACAGTGCAAGCAAGTGATAGTTCATGCCAAGCATCAACAGCTGCACCTCTAAAATGTACAGAATCGATACCAATCATTCCCCAGTTACTATTAAAATATTTAGCAAAGAGGACACCATGGCTTCCACCTTGATTTAAATCATCAGCATTATGAGTATAAAACATAGCGGATACATCAAACATGTCGCCTGCTTCAAAATGTCCAGAAAAAGATTGGAAAAAGTTATTTTCCATATTTTCTCCACCAGAATACATGCCCCATAGTTTCCGAGCTGAAGTACCATCATAAGCGGTAAACGTATCGTCACTATTAAACATTGTTTCACCAGTGGCTACATTAGCTTGACTGTTTGCATTAGGATAGTTTTCCCAACCAGCAGCTTCATTTTCACAACTTGGGTTAGCTAATGGATTAGTAGCAGCTCCAAAGTCATGGCCTGAATCATTTACTTCTACACCAAGTGAAGTCAATACACCCAATGCATACACAGAAGTTGCTTGAGCAGTTTGAGCTAATACTTGATCTGTTGGCAGACCTGCGGCTGATAATACTTGAAATAGACTATCAGCATAGCTTCCAACTGGACCAGCAGCTGCAGCAGCGGTAGTAGAATCCACACCCCATAGTTGTGCAAGACCACTAAAAAATGCTGAAGAAACAGCATTTACTGCCATTACTGTAGCGGTTGCCTGATCGTAGCCAGCAGCCATAAACTGCGCAATTGCTGCAGCAATGTTATCTGGAACACCATCGCCATCAGCGTCATCACCTGCGGCGGTCTGTATTGCACCAGCTGCAGTTAAAAAGTTACCTGTAAAATAGTAACCAGTAAATTGCAATGGTTCATCACCAGTAAATGGTGCGCCATCTGCTCCAGAAGGATCAAATATATAACCCCACTCTAACTCCGGATTAGGAGTAAACCCATCAGCGCCATCAATAGAACCATCGCCGTTTACATCAGCACCTGAACCACCAATCATTGGCCATTCCCCTACATGAATTGCAGGATTTAATGTTGCTAAATAAGGGATTGTAGTAACGTCGCCAAAAGCACCGGTAACACCAAATACTCTATTTAGATTTCCTTCAGTGTCCACACCTAGTGTAGTTTCAACTCCATCTTGGGCTTCCCAGTACACATCTACGCTTTCAATTCTTGTAAAATCGTCATTGTACTGTGCAGTTATCATTCCCCAACAGGTTTGCTCTGTTCCAATACCATAATCAACACCTTCTACATCAACTGCTAAATCAGGAGCAT
>NZXJ01000006.1 GCA_002701945.1 Fidelibacterota bacterium | reverse complement strand
CATATTGCCATCCACGCCAGCCTCAACCAACCTATCAATCAAACCTTGCTCATCCTCATTTTTAGAAACGCTTAAATCAGATTCTTCTTGTTTGGTTTCAGAATCTTTTATATCTGATGCTACAGGTTCAGTAGGGGTTGATGGCATAGTTGGCCGATCAAGTGAACCACGCTTAATTTTAACAATCATGGCTTTTGCTTTTCCTCGAATAACCTTGTTATCAACAGCATTCAACGGCTCATCGTTTCCATCTAAAGCAAGGTTTACAAGATAATGAATTTGTTCTTCATCTGAATTAAAACCACCGCTCTCTTTAGAGGCCTTTTTTGGAGCACTTGCAACAGAAGGCGTTTCAGATAGCGCATCTTTTAAGTGGTCTGGCAACACCCCGCCTTTTCGTTTTACTTGGACCAGCGTTGCCTTTGCCATTCCCCTTGTAGGTTTATCTGGAATAGCGTTTATTAAATCCATATTTCCATCGAGGCCAGCCTGTACCGATTGAGCTATAGTTGCTTCTCGGCTTAAGGTGGGAACGCTGCTTTCCACACCTATTTCTTCTTCTTCATCTTTTATATCCGAAGGTATAAAAAAGCCTAGGTTTTCAAGAATTTTATATTTTGAACTAGAAAAACCCCACAAAGAAAGGATTGAAAACAAACCACGGCTTGACCTTCGGCAAACAATAGAGGTGCCATAAGGTTCAGCTTTTAGCGAAAAATCGACATACTCTCGATAAAAAGGGTTTGTTTTTAAATCAAATGATATTTGTGCATTTTCATCAACAACCACAACCCTACTTTTATAAAAAGGTGACCAGCTGTTTGGTCGGAGTAAAAACTCAGCGCCCGGCAATAAAGAAAACTTATTAAATGAAAATTGATGAACATATCTATCTGTGTCAACATTTGGAAGTAAGCGGTTAATATTTGGAAACCAAGATTGATAGGCACCTAAGTCCGTTAAAGATTTCCAAACTGACTCTGGCGATGACACATATGCATGTCTTACGATAGATTCTGCATAAAAAGGGGTATAATAGGAAAAAATATTGCTGTTAGTTTCTTGGTCCCTGCTCGTATCCCATATAAATAGAAGCAAAACCCCCAAAACAGCTATAGTCGCAATTATTAACAACATATTTAAGTAATCACATTAATTATATAGGCCGGATTTTACGGTATTATCTGCAAATATTTATATTGTTTAATAATAATATCAAAACTAAATATATTTATATGAAAATTATAATTAGACACACTCTTAGCGTTATTGTCTTAACGATTATTGCGTTACGTATTTACCTACACGACCCCCAACCTCAATACACAGGAAAAAAAGAAGTTCCAGGTTTAGATAGCCCCGTTGAAATATTTACAGATAGTTATGGTGTGCCGCATATATTTGCAGAGAACGAATCTGATCTTTTTTTTGCAGCAGGGTATCAAACTGCTCGAGATAGACTTTTTCAATTGTCATTAGTTATTTCAGCGAGCAGAGGAACACTAGCGAGCTTTTTTGGTAACGATTTTTTAAATGATGATATTTATTTACGAACCTGGGGTATTCATAATACAGCAAAGGAGATTCTTAAAAAGACAGACCAGAGTACGCTTAGAATACTAAAAAAAACATGCGAAGGAATTAACGCAAGGATCGATGAGCTAGATGGAAAATATCCTTTAGAGTTTAAATTGTTAGGAGTAGCCCCTTTAAAAATTAACCCCGTAGATATTATAGCATACGGAAGATTAATGGCTCACGACTTACAACAATCATGGAAACCGGAAATCTTGTTTGGATTATTATTAGAATATTTTGGCCAAGAGAAGCTTAATGAGCTTTTTCCACTATATGAGCCTTTTAGGCCAACAATTTCCTATAAAGATAAGTACCCTAATATAAAATTATTATTCTCATCTCTTTGGACCCATGAATATAGAATTAGAGATTTAACAGGATCAAACGGTGTAAGCATTGGTTCAAACAGCTGGGTTGTTTCTGGAAAAAAGTCAACAACAGGAAAGCCTATCTTGGCCAACGACCCTCATTTAAAATTTACCCAACCTTCTAAATGGTACGAGATGCATTTAAAAGGGGGTATATATAATGTAAGCGGAGCATTTTTACCAGGATTTCCGTTACCAATTTTAGGTCAAAATGAATCAGTTGCCTGGGGCTTTACTAATATTATGGCAGATGATATAGATTTTTTTATTGAAGAAATTCACCCGGAAAACCCAAACAAGTATAAACACAACAATAAGTGGTTAGATATTGTTTCAAGAAAAGAAACAGTGCCTTTAAGTAAGGGAAGAGACACAACAATAACTATACGAAAAACACATCACGGGCCAATTATTAGCGATATACACCCGCTATTAAAAGACAAGAAATATGTTGTTTCAATGTCTTGGGTTGGAAATCAAATAACACATGAAATAAGCGCACTGTCAAAATTTAGCTTAGTAAAAAACTGGAAGGACTTTTCTAGCGTAGCAAAAGAATTTTCCGTGCCAGGTCAAAATATTATTTACGCAGACACCGCAGGAAATATTGGTTGGAGAGCGGCAGCTCTAATACCTATAAGAAAAGAGGGGAGCAGTCTTCTTCCAAGACCCGGTTGGGACTCTGATTATGATTGGAAAGGCTTTATATCTTTTGAAGAAATGCCGTATTTATATAACCCAAACAAGGGATATATAGCGACCGCTAATAATAAAATAGTTGATGACACGTTTCCATACTACATATCTAACCAATGGGCAGAACCAAGCCGAATTGAGCGCATTGAAGAATACATACAAAGCAAAGAAAAAATGAGCGTTAACGATATGAAATTGCTTCAAAACGATATGTTGTCTTCTTTTGCAAGNGAAGTNANCCCAAANATNNTTAAGCANTTTCCAANCAANCTCAANGGGAACAAAAAAGCAGCTTATAATTATTTAAAAAACTGGGATTATATAGAAAACCATAATTCAGCAGCAACGCTTGTTTTTCATGTAATTTTAGATGAACTGTTGAACAATATATATAAGGATGAGCTAGACCTTGTCCATGAAAAAGCGTTTGACGCTCTTGTACATTTTTCTATGTTACCCTATAGAAATATTCATTGGGTATTATCAAACCAAAAATCTTCTTGGATTGATGATGTGCGAACAAAAAACAAAACAGAAACTTTAGAAGAAATAATACTTAGATCTTTTGAAAGCGCAATTAGCCGAATTGAAAANGAAGTAGGTATAAACCCATCTGTATGGTCATGGGGTTCTTTGCACACCTTAACACACCCACACCCTTTAGGAACACAAAAACTTTTAGATTTTGTGTTTGGGTTTAATGTGGGTCCTTATAAAAGCGGTGGATCAACAATGACGGTAAACAAAGGAGAGTATGAAGTTCTTAAATCTTTTGATCAAAGCGTTGGAGCAAGCTTTAGAAGAATAGTAGATTTGAGCAACATGAACTTAACCCAGTTTATTATCCCAACAGGACAATCTGGACAACAAAGAAGCTCTCACTACAAAGATCAAACAGGTTTATACAACAAAGGCCTCTATCGAACAACTTATATTGATGAAGATTTTATACGCACAAGCAAGCTATTCAAACACCTTACTATATATTCAAAATAGTGATACTTTTTCTAGTTACGTTTTTTATTCTCACCACAATTATTTTACAACATTTGTATTTGTGGAAACCAAAGGATATGAAAGACTTTTATAATGATAAACCATTGTTTTTTGCGCACCGCGGATATTTAAAAAACAATCCAGAAAATACGCTTTCCTCTTTTAATGCAGCTATAAACAAAGGGGCTCGGGCAATAGAGGTAGACGTTATAATGACTAAGGATAATCAGATAATATGTTCACACAATTATGATATGAGCATTGAAACAGAGCTACAAGAAGACGCCTCAAAAATAGAATATGCAAAAATACAAAAGGCAAGCATCTTCACTAATAATAAAGAAAAACAAGAACATATACCAAAATTGATAGATGTTTTAAAGCTAATACCAGATGAAACAAAAGTTAATATTGAAGTTAAAACAAAAAAATTAGGTGATATATCAATAGCTCGAAGGGTTGTAGAAACAGTAAAAAAAGAAAAAGCACAAAACAAGGTGTTAATCTCAAGTTTTAACCCTCTCTTGCTTTGGTATATAAAATGGTTGGATAAAAAATTAAGAACCGGATTTTTATATGATAATCCGAAATTATTATTCTTAAAAAATCTTATTCACCCCGANTGTCTTCACCCCANCGAAANNCTAGTTTCAAAAAACTTGGTTAAATATTGCCACGACAGAGGCCACTACATTAATGTGTGGACTGCAAACAACAGATCATCTATACAGTGGTTAATTGAGCTTGAAGTAGATGGGGTTATTACAGATAACCCTGAGTTTTTTATATAAGTAAATANGAAAAAAAACATACGATGGGGGATTTTGGGTTGTGGAAATATAGCACAAAAGTTTGCTTCCGATTTACAATACGTACAAAAGGCCACTATTTATGCGGTCGCTTCTAAGAACGAAGAAAAAGGAAAGCTTTTTGCAAAAAAACACAATGCAAAAAAAGTGTATAATAACTATGAAAACCTAGCTAAAGATGATGATGTAGATATAGTCTATATTGCAACAACCCATAACTTTCACTACCCAAACACGCTTCTATGTTTAAACGCAAACAAACCAGTTTTATGTGAAAAACCTCTATGTATTAACAGTAAAGAAGCTGGCCATTTAATTGACATAGCAAAAAGAAGAAAAATTTTTTTAATGGAAGCAATGTGGATGATGTTTTTTCCTGCAATTAATCAATTAAAAAAAGATTTAAAAAAAGGAATAATTGGCAAACCAAAACTTGTGCAAGCAGATTTTGGTATTAATAAACCGCCAAACAAAGGGTCGCGATTTTATGAAAAAAAACTTGGTGCTGGCTCTCTGCTTGATCTTGGGGTTTATACTATTAACTTCTCTAATTATATTTTTGATTCACATCCAACTAACATAAACGCTTATTCAAAGCTAACAAAACAAGGTATAGATGAATACACATCATGTAATTTTGAATATAAAAACGGTGAAATTGCACAACTATCGTCTTCCGTTTCTTTTGAAACCAAACATCAGGCTCGGATATACGGTGATAAAGGAAAAATAGTTGTGGATGATTTTTTTCACCCTAAGAAATACACAGTTTTTCTATTAAGTGGAAATAACACTACAACCCAAAAACCTTTTCAGGGATTTGGCTATCAATTTGAGGCTATTGAAGCACAAAATTGTTTATTAAATAATTTGCTCCAAAGCGAAAAATTTCCTTTAAATAAAAGCCTTAAGGTTTTAAAAATAATGGATAAGATTAGAAAAAAAGTTGGCGTGGTTTATCCAAATGATAAATAAAAAATTAATGCTTGAAGCAACGCTTTTTCGTAAAAACCATTGCTATTCCGTATTCATTGCAAGCAGAAATAACCTCACCATCTTTTATAGAGCCACCAGGTTGTATAATAGCCTTTATACCGGTTTTTGAAATTTTGTCTATACTATCTCTAAAAGGAAAGAAAGCATCTGAACATAAAATACTTTCAGATATATTATCTCCAGATTTATTTATAGCTACGTCTACAGCATCAACCCTGCTAACCTGCCCACCCCCAACACCAACAGTTACATTATCTTTAACAAGTAAAACAGCATTAGATTTAACATGCTTTAAAACTTTCCACCCGAACAACATAGTTTGAATATCTAGAGCAGATGGAGANCNTTCAGTAACCGTTTCTAATTCTTCTGTATTTAATTCGCTCGTGTCAACATCTTGAAGCAATAAGCCACCATTTAAATTTCGCACTTCTTGTTTGTTTTTTCTTCTATTAACCCGACCAACTTCTAATATGCGTAGGTTTTTCTTCTTAGCAAAAACACTAAGGGCGCCCATATCAAAAGATGGCGCCAGCACAATCTCTACAAATACATCACTAATTTCTTTAGCTACATCTTCAGTACATTTTTTATTCAAAGCAATTATTCCACCAAAAGCAGATAAACTATCCGCGTTAAAAGCATATTTATAAACATCTATTAGTCTCTCTCCTTCTGCAACTCCGCAAGGGCTAGCATGTTTAACAATTACACAAGCTGTTTTATCAAACTCTCTTAAACAGCTCAGCGCAGCATCAGCATCCATAATGTTGTTATATGAAAGGGGTTTTCCTTGATGGATTTTGGCATTAAGAACACTGTTTGATCTATCATCTGTAATTTTGTAAGCCGCTGCAGTTTGATGTGGGTTTTCTCCATATCGCAATAAAGAGTGTTTTTTATATGTGATTGTTAGATTATCAGGAAACGGATCTTTTGATAAATAGTTGTATATAGTACTGTCATATTGTGATGTGTGCCCAAAAGCTTTAGTTGCAAGTTTTTTTCTAGTTTTAAACGCAATCGATCCAGACTCTAGCTCTTTAGCAAAGGATATGTAGTCTGAGGAATCAACAACAACACTAACCCATCCAACATTTTTTGCCGCGGCTCTAATCATAGTTGGTCCACCAATATCCACATTTTCCATAGCCAGGGCTTGATTGCGGTCTTCGCGATTTATCACATCAGAAAAAGGATAAAGATTACACACCACAACATCTATCCATTTTATTTTATTATTTAAAGCATCTTCTTTATGTTGATCTCGCAAACCTAAAATTCCACCTTCTATCAGAGGATTTATTGTTTTCACTCTCCCATCCATTATTTCAGGAAAGTTGGTATAATCACTTACATCTGTTACTGGAATACCGGCATCTTTAAGCGCAGCCGCNGTACCNCCGGTAGANAAAATTTCCACACCTAAACTATTTAAAGATTGCGCTAGGCTTACAACGCCAGTCTTGTCAAATACAGAAATAAGGGCTCGTTTAACTTTAGTTGGACNTTGATTTAATACTGGATTANTTATCATNTAAATTATTTTGAATTAATTGAATTGATTCAACAAAAGCCTTTCCTTCNAGNGCCTGAACTTTTGTTTTTAGAGACTTAACTGTTTCGTTNTCATCAACNTTGCATTTTTTTTGAATTAAAATTGGACCACTATCTANATCTTCTGTAACAAAATGAATTGTACACCCAGTTTCCNTGTCTCCATTTTTTAAGACNTCCTCATGTANATTAAGATCCATTCCNCCAGCATATTTTGGTAACAACGATGGGTGCACATTTAACAACNTGTCTCTCCATTTTTGACAAAATTCAGCAGAAAGTATTCTCATAAACCCAATGAGGAGAATTAATTCTACACCATGATTATCTAAAACAGCAGATATTTCTCGATCAAACTCTTCTCTTGATTTGCTCTTATGAGAAATAAATATAGAGGGAATATTATGATTTCTACCTCTTTTAAGTATATAGGATTTTTCTTTATTTGAAATTATAACTGCTATTTCAGCTGATAGCTCATTCTTATCTATAGAGTTTATAACAGCCTGAAGATCGGTCCCTTTTGTTGACCCTAACACTCCAATCTTTATCATCGAATACTTTTCATATGATTAATTCTATTTTGAATAAGGGATTCTTTACCGATATCTTTTCTATGGAACAAAGGGCCTTTTATAGAGCAAATTTCATTTTCAGCAACCTTTTCTGCTTCTGAAATAGATTCTTCAACAGCTACAACAGCAACGGCACGACTTCCAGCCAAAATTAACCTATCCCCCTCTTTGGTTACAGAAGCATAAAATAACATATCAGGTTCAAAAACATTATCCACGTTAATCTCTTCCCCTTTTATTGGTTTGTTTGGATATCCGTTGGGAACCGCGTACTTGCAAACGCTGGCCTTATTTAAAAAACTAATATCAGTATTCTTCAAATTACTATTAGCTATAGAAGTACATATGTCTACAAAATCAGACTGCAATAAAGACAACACGTTCATTGCCTCAGGGTCACCAAAACGCGCATTATACTCAATTAGCTTTACACCATTAGAGGTTGCAATAAACCCACCATATAAAATACCTTTATAGCCATATCCAAATTTCTTTTTTAATGCAGCTGCTGTTAAAGAATTGATTTCCTGAGCCTTTTTAACCTCATTCTTATTTAGGAACGGCAATGAATGGTTGGCGGCGGAATATGTTCCCATGCCGCCAGTGTTTGGACCTAAATCACCATCTAAAGCTCTTTTATGGTCTTGTATGGCAGGCATATGTATAAGGGTTTTTCCATCACTAAAGCTCATCAAGGAAAACTCTTCACCTACCAGTTTTTCTTCTACAACAAACTTGCCCCCTTTTTGTATAATTTCATCACAATACTTCATAGCTTCTTCGTGTGAGTTAAGGTGGTCACCGGAAACCTTTACACCTTTTCCCCCAGCCAGACCATCATATTTTACAACAAAACCTTCACCAAGATCTGTTAAAAAGGCTTTAACCCCCTCTGTTGATTTAAAGACCTTGTATTTAGGGCAGGCTGGTATATTATATTCAAGCAATAAGTCCCTAGCAAAGGATTTAGACGCCTCAATCTTTGCCATCTCCTTCGTTGGCCCTACAGCTTGAACACCAGCCTTACCTAGCATGTCAACAACCCCATTTGCAAGAGGATTTTCAGGTCCTATAATAGCTAGAGAAATATTATTTTTTTTTGAATATTGTACGACCAATTCATTATTGTTTATATCGATGACTTGCATATCATAACAAAGCTTTTTGATGCCCGGATTATTATTTGAAGCTAAACAATAAATAAATTTTGATTTGGGCGATTTATGCAAGGCTCTTGCAATAGCATGCTCTCTTGCTCCAGAGCCAATAATCAAGATGTTCATTTTTTATTTTCCATTGCGGTCTTTTATGCGCATTTTTTCCAGCTCATTTATTCGTTCATCACTCATTTCTTTAGTAATGTAATTTTTATCAAAACAAGCCATACAAGGTTGATCAATATGATGATCACCTTTTCTCATTACCGCTTCAGATAAAGATTGAATATCTTGGTATATAATTTGGTCTACATCAAGATAGTTTTTTATTTCTTCAACGGTTTTATTGTTTGCTATTAACTCACCACGTGTTGGCATATCAATACCGTAAAAACAAGGCGACACAACCGGAGGGCAGGCAACCGCAAAGTATACTTCAGCTGCACCAAAGTCTTTTAGCATTCGAACAATTTCTCTTGATGTGTTTCCACGAACAATGCTGTCATCAACAATCATTATCTTTTTCCCTTCAATTTCAGTTTTCTGTGGAGTCATCTTATAGCGAACAGATTTTTTACGTGCTTTTTGACCAGGCATAATAAAGGTTCTACCAATAAATGGGTTTTTATATAACCCCTCAGAATAACGAACACCTAAAGAGTTTGCCATTGATAGCGCCGATGTGTTTGCAGTGCTTGGGGCAGGAATGATTATATCAGGATTTTTATTAGGGAAGTTTTTTTTCCATTTTTCAGCAAGATTTTGACCCATTCTTAATCTTGATCTGTATACACTCACATCGTTGAGAGAGGCGTCAGGGCGGGCAAAATAAACGTATTCAAATATGCACGGATTAAACTTTTGTTTTGTTATTCTTTTTTTAAATACTTTACCATTTTGGTTAATATAAATAAGCTCTCCAGGTAAAACACTGCCGTCCGGATCAAAACCCAAAGGATAAAACATCGTGTTTTCAGAGGCAATGATATATTCTTTTTCACCTTTGTCATTAACCCTAACGCCCTTTACAAGAGGACGAATTCCATGGGGGTCTCTAAAAGCAACCAAACCCTTCCCAATAATTAAAGAAACAACAGAGTAGGCCCCCTGTGCTTTTTCAAAGACCTTTTTAACAGCAAAGCATAAATTTTCAAAAAACTCATCGTCACTATCGGGTTGTTGTTTCTTATGTAGGAGATCAGCAAACAAATGCAAAAGGACTTCCGTATCGCTATGAGTATTTAGATAGCGAGTTTCACTGTTCGTGATCATTTTTGATAGTTCATTATAATTTGTCAGATTTCCATTGTGAGCTAAGGCTATGCCGTATGGTACGGAAGTCCAAAAAGGCTGAACTTCTCCATGCCCAAAACCACCATGCGTAGGATAGCGGTTGTGTGCAATACCAATATTTCCTTTTAACCTGGCTATTTTTTTGTCTGTGAATATATCTCGCACCAAGCCAGACCCTTTTGATTTATGCATACGGTTTTTATAGGTGATGATACCGGCAGCGTCTTGACCGCGATGTTGTAAGTGAATTAGACTATCATAGAGTTCAGCAGCAACAGGTTTGCTAGAATATATACCAGCCAATCCACACATTATCTTAACCTAGCCAACACAGAGCTTAAACCCGTATAGGTNTCTGGGGACAGTCCCAACAAAAGATCTTTATCATCAGATGAAACATCAAGCTTAGATATAATTTCTTTAATACTGTTCTTGTTTAAACTCTCCCCNCTGGTTAAATCTTTTATTGTTTCATANGCATTTGCAAAACCGTTTTTTCTAAGAATTGTTTGAAGGGCCTCTGCAAGAACTTCCCAATGATTGTTTAGTTCATTTTTAATTTTTTGTTTGTTTATGGTTATGCGCCCTACACCCTTAGCGAGATTGTTTAGCGCAATAACAGAATAACCAAGCGCAAGACCTTGNTTCCTGATAACAGTGCTCCCNGACAAATCTCTTTGCATTCTAGAAACAGTTAATTTATTCGCAAAATGGGNAAGCAGCACGCTTGACAAACCACAGTTTCCTTCAGCNTTTTCAAAATGAATTGGGTTTATTTTATGAGGCATTGTAGAAGACCCTGTTTCGCTTTTTACCTTACGTTGAATTAATACACCTCTACTTATGTAAAACCACATATCATTAGAAAAATCAATTAGTATTGAATTTATACGAGACACCAGGTGGTATTGTTCAGAAAGAGAATCATGAGACTCAATTTGAGTTGTAAGAGAATTGTGTTTTAAACCAAAGCTTGTAATAAATTTTTTTGAAAAAGCTAACCAATCAATATCTGGGTATGCTGTAACATGCGCAGCCCATGTTCCTGTAGCCCCACTTAATTTGCACTCAAGNTTTAGCTCTTTTAATGATTTATATTGTTTNTTTAGACGAGAGAGAAAAACAGCCATTTCTTTTCCAAAAGTTGTGGGGGTTGCCGGNTGGCCGTGTGTTAGCGACAACATAACGTCNTTAGAGTGTTTAACAGTCAAAACCTTAATTTCTTTAAGTAGCAATTTTAATTTTTCAATATATACATTTTTAATTCCATCTTTCCACATTATGCTATAGGAAATGTTGTTTACATCTTCTGACGTTAGTCCAAAATGCACCCAAGGTATCAAGCTTGTTTTGTTCATCTTTTTCAGTTTTTCTGCTATATACAGCTCTACCGCTTTTACGTCGTGGTTTGTTTGGGACTCAATTTTTTTAATTCGCCGAGCAGAAATAGAATCAAATTTTTGATAAATTTTTCTTAGAGAAGCTTGAGCGGTTTTATTTATCAAAGGAAGCCCATCTAGCTTTTTTTCTTTGCTTAAAGATATTAAATATTCAACCTCAACCATTACCCTGTATCGCATTAGGGCAGATTCAGAAAAGTAATTTGAAAGAATAGAGGCCTCTTTACTGTACCGGCCNTCTATAGTAGAAATACTATTTAANGAGTCAGGCACTCAAAATCCGCTTAACAGCAAGCGCACAATTTCCAGGATCAATAACTGTAAGAACAGGTGTGTTGCTAGGCATTTGCANTGTTGAATGAATATTAACAAGCATATCTGACTTATCGGAAAATGGCGGACAAGCAAGCGTGGGNTGCGTTGAGTTTGCCGCAACAAAACCTGANAGGGCATTAGAACGACCAGCGATTGTTATGTAAACCAGCCCTTGCTCATTTTTATTTTGTTCTAATATTTCTAAAACTTTTCTTGGCTCTTTATGTGCTGAAGCAGCNTGCTGCTCCCATTCAATTCCATATTCATCAAGTTTTTTTGTGATTTTTAATGAATGTCCTTCATCAGAAACTGATCCCATAATAATAACAACTTTCATTTATATATATTCCTTTAGGTTATTTATTATTCTATTTTCAATAGGNTCTTCGCCGCTAGGCAATGGAAATCTTTCTCCAGTAATAGTCTCATATAAATAAATATATCTATTAGATAGCTCAACAACTAAATCGTCAGGAGCGGGCGGTAGCTCCTCATCGTTATAAGGATCACAGTTGTCTACAAACCAAAGGCGCAAAAACTCTTTATCAACATTCTCTGGTTCTTTTCCTTCCGCAAGCCTTTCTTCAAAAGTTTTTTTAATCCAGTATCTACTAGAATCAGGAGTGTGTATTTCATCAATAAGTAAAATATTTCCATCCTTATCGATTCCCATCTCATATTTTGTATCTACAAGAATCATTCCATGATCTGCTGCTGTCTTTTGGCCAAAAGTAAAAAGCTCTAGAGCTATCTTGCTACAATAATCCCAGTCTTTTTCTGTCATCCACCCTTCTTTTATAATGTNTTCNGGNGATATGGGCCTATCGTGATGCTCTTCTTTTGTTGTTGGTGTTAGCATGTTTTCATCAAGCTTTTGATTTTTAATTAAACCTTCTGGTAGCCGGTTTCCACAGTATTCTCTATCGCCTTTATTATACACAGTCCATAATGAGGTGCTTGTGCTGCCGGTTATATAACCACGAACNACAAACTCAATNGGTATTACATCACACTTTTTTGCAACAATAACATTTGGGTCAGGCATAGAAATCAAATGATTAGAAATAATCTGNTCGGTTTTTTTAAACCACCAAGCGCTTGTTTGGTTTAACACCTGCCCTTTAAAGGGAATAGATGCCAATACGCGGTCAAAAGCACTTTGTCTATCAGTTGTTATTAATGCAATTTTATCTCCAAGATCGTATTGATCTCTGACCTTTCCAGTTTTTTTGTTTCCTTTTGGAAGGCTTGTTTCTGTTAAGCAATTGTTAAGCTCTGAAAAAATTCTATTTTTATAANTATCATNCATATTTNTAACACTCTTGTGAAAACGGGTTGAATAANATTTTACTATCTAAAACTTTTTGTATNACAAGATCAAAGTTACNGCTTTTTGATTTTATGTTCCACAAGACTCCATGCCGAATTTCTTTTAAACCTTGTATGTTAAAGCGATCTGCTAAAGACTGCATTTTTTGTCTTCCCAACATATCTTCTTTTTGTCTAATTAAAAAAGTAACAGAGCTTTCATTTTTTTCAGTTTTATAATCATATATGTATTCTTTGTTGCTATTAAACAGCTCACCGGTTTTTTCTATTTCATTAAGGCTAGAGTTGTTTGCTCCTATTATTTCCCAATGTGTCAAACGTGTTATTTTCACATCAACNCCAGCTTGGCTTAGCGCAGATTGAACAGAGCTTGCCTCGTTATCTGTAATTATCATATTAATAACCCACTCTAAACTATTGTTTTCAGATTCATAAATATTAATATCGTTATTGCTAANACCGTAATCCAGAAATGAAATATTCTTGTTATTATTTCTTTTAATATAGTCACACATAGATAAAAATATTTTATCACCATTAGGCGTTCTTTCTGGGTGCGGCATTATTGCCATCACATTTCCATCNGGGTTACTTANGGCTGCAACATTATACATTGANCCATTTGGGTTNGTTGGAAATTCATTAATTATATTTCCATTATTATCACAATATCGAAAAGGTATTTGATTATTATTTATTAATATTTCTAATAAATCTTTTGGAATTACAAACCTTCCTTCAGCATGCGCAAAGGGGATNTGAATTATTTCACCGATATTTAAGAATCTTGTAAATNCGCTTTTGCTTGGTTTAGATGTGCATGATAAATATGCCCAAGCATTATAATATCCGGTACCAAGAACCTTTCCACCAACAACTCGTTTATTGTTTGTTAAAGAAGAAGACAAAGAGTATTTGTTTGTACCGGGAACCATTCCCGACTCGACCAAAATTTGTGCTCCATTACATATTCCTAAAACCGGCTTTCCTTTTTCAGACTCTATTTTAATTAGATCAACAATAGGGTCTAATGAAGCGATAACCCCAGAGCGAGACCTGTCTTCATATGAAAATCCACCGACAATTATAAATCCTGCAAAATCTTTAAGAGTATCATGATTTTCGTTCCATAAAAATTCAACTGGATTCAACCCAACTCTTTCACAAGCCATAAATGTTTCACGTTCAGTGTTTGAACCTGGGAACTGTACAATGGCAACATCAACNCCCATTAAACTACTTTTACCCCGCCATCGCCACTTACAATTNCCCCAATTTCACGAACGCTAATCAATTGTTTTATACTAGAGACATCATCACTTGAGACTATACATATCATTCCAATACCCATATTAAACGTTCGAAACATTTCTGATTCATCTATGCTNCCAATAGACTGTATTGCGTTAAAAACAGGCAGNNCGNNCCACGNGTCTTTATTTATAATTGCCATACAATTTTTAGGTAAAATGCGAGGGATGTTTTCTACAAGACCGCCGCCAGTAATATGCGCCATGCCTTTAATATTTATATCTCTATCTAATAGTTTAAACACATCGTTTGTGTAATTGATGTGTGGCTCCAAAAGGGTTAACCCAATAGAGCTGTTTAAACCGTCAAGNCGATCGTTAATTCCATAACCCCCAATATCAAAAAACACTTTTCTAGCTAGNGAGTATCCGTTTGTGTGAAGCCCGCTGGANGGCAAACCCAAAANAACGTCGCCNGCTGAAATTAAGTCCCCACTAATAATTTTATCTTTTTCAACTAAGCCTGTTATTACCCCAACTAAATCATGCTCTCCAGGCAAATAAGTGTCTGGCATTTCAGCTGTTTCACCACCAATCAAAGAAACATTAGAATTTTTACANGCCANAACCATCCCCGAAATTATTTCTTTAATAACTGATGGTTTTAATTTGTCATTGGCAATATAATCAAGAAAAGTAACCGGCCTTGCCCCCATAACAATTATATCATTAGCAGCTGCGCTTAATAGGTCAANACCTATTGTATCATACTTGTTAAGCTTTCTTGCTATTATAGTTTTTGTTCCAACACCATCAATACTTTGTACGAGCACAGGGTGTTNATATTTTTTTATAATTGATTTTAAATCATACAGTGCGCCAAACCCNCCCAATCCAATAAGAACATTTTTTGAAAAGGTTGATTTCACACTATCTTTAATTAGATCAACAGCTTCATTTCCCGCATTTATNTCTACACCAGCTAATTTATAATCAAGCTTATTCTTTGTCATTTTGATTTTTTATCACTCCACAAATAGGAAGCAGTTCCTAAAGCAATACATTGATTGTTATCATTAAACATTTTCATTCTACAGACTGTTAACCTTTTCCCTGCTCTCTCTACTTTTCCTGTAGCTGTAAAAAGACTGCCCCGNCCGGGTAATAAGTAATCAACGCGTAAATCAATAGTCCCCATATGGCTAATTCTATTTTTAAGATATTCTGCAGTAAGGTTCTTTTCGTGAGAAATAAAATGGGCTACGGCAACNAGGCTTCCAATTGAATCAAGCATCGAAGCAGAGACTCCACCATGCAATGATTTTTGGATAACATTACCTAAAAGATCTTTTTTCCATTTTAATTCTAACTCAACATCGGGATAGTCAAACTTTGTAACTTTAACTCCAAGTAGCTGTAAAAATGGNACCTCATTTATAAAGCGCTCCTTTATAATTTTGAACACTATTTTTTTAGTTATTGAATTTTTTAAACTCATAGTTATTGAATTTTATTTCTAAGAGACCTTTGCCAGCTATCTTTTGCTTTTAATATTGGCATATGAATTATTTCTCCAAACACCATAGCCTGATGTTGTGTTGTTTCACCAATCTCTTCATAATGTATGTTATATTTTGACATAACAGCCTGTGCTTGAGGTAAAACATTTTCTTCAAGCTCTATTATAAACCCACCGGTCTCGCTAAAAAGCCAAACATCTGGACGACCAGCGCTATTTATTTTTACTTCAAAACCAATTTCATTATAAAAAGACATTTCAGATAATGTAATCGCTACCCCACCATCACTAATATCATGCGCAGAAAGAACTAATCGATTATCAATTAAATCAGTTAATGCCCAAATTTCAGATTCAACCTGATCAAGGTTTGGTTTTGGCAAATCTTTTCCTAAATGATTAAACAATGAATAATACAGGCTGCCCCCCAGCTCTTTTTTTCTTTCCCCAATTAACATGATTTTAGAATTATTTTTTTTAAATCCTGTAGTAATTGCCTTGTCAACATCAGATAACCTACCCAGACAGCTTACAATTGGACTTGGTGGAATTGCCCCAGCGCTAGATTCATTATAAAAACTTACATTGCCAGCAATAATTGGCACCGTATGATCCGGGTTGTGTTTAAGGCGAATGCCTTTACAAGCATCCGCTACGCCCTTGGTGGCTTCAGCAAACTGCCACATTTGTTCTGGGTTTTCTGGATTTCCAAAACAAAGACAGTCTGTTATTGCATGAGGAGTGGCGCCAGTAGCAGCCACATTTCTCATTGATTCAACAACTGAGTTAACCCCACACCAATATGGACTAATTTTACCATAGATTGGATTGTGGTCTGTTGAATGAGCAATCCCTGTTTGTCTAATCTCTTCAGGATAATTATTATTATTAAATGGGGCTAAAACACCTGCGTCTGCTTCCCCTGGTTCAAAAACAGTGCGGCCCTGTACTTGTTTATCATATGTTTCATATATGCTTGACCTAGAACAAATATTCTCATGCGTTAATAGCTCCTGTAAAACGACGTTATAATTTTGTGGTTCTTGTAGGTCTGGCTCTTTAAGGTTCAATTTGGGTTTTTTAATATCGCGATTATAATTGAAACCCTTTGTAACCATTTCAGCCGGAGCATCTACAATTACATCTTCCCCGGAGTGAACTATGTACTGTTTTTTATTTTTTATTTTTCCAACAACCGAAGCTTGTGCAAGCTTAGAAACGGTAGGCATATCGAATGTTTTGTTGTAATGGTCTAATATCATTTCTGTGATTTCCGGATGACAAACCCACATAAACCTTTCTTGTGTTTCAGAACATAAAACAACAGAAGGGTGTAAGCCATCCATGCCAACATGAACATTGTCCAGCCATATTTCTGCACCATATCCAGCTGTATCTGCAAGCTCCACGCTTGCGCACGCAACACCACCCGCACCCAGATCTTTGAAGCCTACTTTATTCAACAGTTTTTTATCTTTAATTTTTTTAAATAATGCATAGGTTGATTTCAATATATGTCTTTCCAAAAACGCATTTGGTTCTTGTACAGCCCCCTTATTTTTCTCTTTTTCCTCTTCTTCAAGCTCAAGCGAAGCAAAACTTGCCCCACCAAAACCGCTATTATCTGTAGCTTTTCCTACTAAGATTAGATCATAACCATCAGCCTTTTCAGGTGCGTATGAATGAAAAATTTCATCTTCACGAACCACACCAAGAGTAACAAGAGTAACCAGACAATTATCGTTATAGTTTTTATCATAATATAAATCGCCACCAATATTTGGTACCCCTAAGGGGTTTCCGTACCCACCAATTCCGGCAACCACACCATGATGTATCCATTTTGTTTTATTAGCTTTAATATCACCAAAACGGAAGCTGTCTGTACAGGCAATCACTTTTGCGCCCATACAACAAACATCTCTAACGTTCCCCCCTACGCCGGTTGCTGCTCCTTCATAAGGGACTATTTGCGATGGATGATTGTGTGATTCATGGCTCATTACAATGCACCAACGATTCCCGCCTTTGTCTTCGGCAACAGCCACAACGCCAGCATCTTCCTTTGCGCCCAGCACAACGTCTGGACCATCAGTGTTAAATTGTTTGAGATGGTTTCTACTGCTTTTATAAGAACAATGCTCAGAACCTTCAATAGAAAACAGCACGCACTCAGCTAAAGATGGAGCCCTACCCAAAAATTCATTCTGAATCATTTTAATCTCGTTTGGTATTAATGGAATATTGTTCTTTTGTAAAATATCAAGGATCTCGGAATCTGACTTTCCGCTGAAATCAATAATATCTTTAGTAAAGGCCACTGCTTATCTAATTATAGTTTGATGCCGTTCAGGCCCTACAGATATAATAGACACTTTACAGTTAACTTGGTTTTCAATGAATTGAACGTAAGACTTAAGTTCATTGGGAAGTGAATCATACCCGTCTTTAAGCATAGAGCTTGTAATATCACCCCAACCAGGGAGTTGTTTATATATAGGTTTTGCAGAGCGAAACTTATGTAAGCTTGCAGGGATTTCAGATTCTTTGACACCGTTTATATCATATTCGGTACAAACTGAAAGTTCCTTTGTGTTAGATAATATGTCAAGTTTTGTTAGCGCAATTTCCGTTAATCCATTTACACGTACAGCCTGCCTTACCTGAACAAGGTCCAACCACCCAACCCTACGCGGTCGACCGGTTGTAGTGCCATATTCTCCACCTTTTTCTCTTAGCTGAATCGCTTCCTCGCCATGAACCTCGGAAGGGAGAGGCCCCTCCCCCACTCGACTTAAATAAGCTTTAGTAACACCAATAATTCTATGTATGTCTCTATAGCTTACTCCGGTGCCCGTTGAAATGCTTCCTGCAATAGTATTGCTAGATGTTGTATAAGGATATACGCCATGATCAACATCTAGCGAAATACCTTGAGCGCCCTCAAAAAGGATAGTTTTATTATTATTGTAAGCATTATAAAGTTCAAGAGAAATATCAGATATATAAGGAGATAAAAGTTTACCCATCTTTAAATAATCATTATAAACAGAATCAAAATCTAAATCGAAATCTGATGAAGATATAGCGGATAAAAGATTGGTCGCGAAAATAAAAGATTTATTTAATTTCTCATGAAAAATATTAGGCTCCAGCAGATCAACCATCCTAATACCATTACGAAACATTTTGTCGCCATAAACAGGTGCAATACCGCGTTTAGTGCTGCCAGCAGCAAGGCTTTGTTGATGGTTAGTAAGAGCTAAATCTAACATTTTATGATATGGCATAATTATATGTGCACGGTCGCTTATTAATAAATTAGGAGTTACACCTTTAGTTTTTAAATAGGAAACTTCATCCAAGAGGGCCTTAGGGTCAATTACAACTCCATTACCAATAATGCTTATAGGGGTAGGGTATAAAACCCCAGAAGGAATTAAATGTAATTTATAAGTATCCCCATTTACAATTACAGTATGACCTGCGTTGTTGCCGCCATGATAGCGAACAACATAATCAGAGTCGCCAGAAAAGAAATCTGTAATTTTACCCTTACCTTCATCACCCCATTGAGCGCCAACAATAACAGTAATAGTGCCTTGGTCTAAAGGCATAAAAAGAGGCGCTGGTTTGGTAAATGTATGATAAACAAGATTATTCTATAAAAATAGATTGGTTAATTATAGCGTGAAATATCAACAGTATCAATGCCGTAATAAAATAATGAGTAAATAGAATTATAGGTTATAGAGGATAAAAAGGTCTGTAATAATTTACAGACAATTGTGAAGTAGTAATATTATGGTTGTAAATTAAAAATAGTATGAGTTTTAAAAAATACAAGGAAAACGGCATTAACAATGCAGAAAAGTTAGCAAAATCAAACGAGTTAAAAGATAAAATGAAGACCCGAAGATCAGTACGAAAGTTTGCGAAAACTCAGTTCCCGGTAGAAATAATTGAAAATATAATATCTATGGCAGCTAGCGCACCATCTGGGGCAAATAAAGAACCATGGTTCTTTAGCATTATAAAGAATGCAGATGTAAAAAAGAAAATACGTAAAGCAGCTGAAAAAGAAGAAAAATCATTTTATACACAAAGAGCACCACAAAGCTGGTTGGATGATTTGAATAAATTTGGGACTGATTGGAATAAAGACTTTTTAGAGATAGCCCCGTATTTAATTGTTGTGTTTAAACAAATATATGATTTAGATAATGGTAATAAATATAAAAACTATTACGTGAACGAATCTGTGGGTATTTCATGTGGATTTTTATTAACAGCTATCCATAATGCAGGGTTAGTTGCCCTTACCCACACCCCTTCACCAATGGGTTTTTTAGAAAAAATATGTAATAGGCCAGAAAATGAAAGAGCGTATTTGCTAATACCCGTTGGGCTGCCCGACATAGATGCCCGGGTCCCTATATTAAAAAAGAAAAAGTTTAATGAGTATTGTGAAATAATATAAATGGAGTGTATAGTATGTGTATGACAGTATATCATAACAACAGATGAGGTAAAAGTAGGAAGGTCCTACAATTATTGCGTGACAATAATATAAATTTTACAGTTATTGAATATTTAAAAGAACC
>NZXJ01000028.1 GCA_002701945.1 Fidelibacterota bacterium | reverse complement strand
ACTGCTATTAAGCAACTTTCAAATTTTTCTGCATCGGTTCCACCCGTCATTACTTGTCCTGGAGTTACCACTGTTGGCTCTATCATAACATCTGCTGGTCCATGAATCATACATTCAGTTACATCTATAATCTGAGTTAATCCATAGTATTCATTTACAGTTCCCGTCAATGTAATGCTGTCCCCTTCTGCAACAGAATTAACTGTACCTTGTGCAGATGAAAAATCAAATTCATCCCATCCGCCACTTTGATATACAATGATTCCATTCCATCCTCCTGAAGCATCTTGGACATATAAGTGGCTATTTCCACCTCCCCAGAATTCTGTGGTAACGACTCCGGAAATAGTTACTTCTTGCCCATTTAAAGGGCTGGCATCATCCGTAGAAGGGTCTGCTACATATTGAATGTCATAAATGGAAGTAACAGTTTGAGGGTTTGTTTGATTTGTAGTTCCAGGAGTTGGTGTATTAAAAAATTCCCAATTTTCCGATCCATCTGGATATCTACCATATGATATATCATCTGTTTGCTCACCAAAACTTAATGAGTCCACAAATACTGTGTCCGCGCCNGAAANAAAAATNAGNCCAATNTNTTCTCCNNCTGCNCTTAATTTGATNTCANCTGTATGTAATATNCCTTGNCTATCCTGNTCTTNATCTGCCCAAATNACAATATGACCNCCNGCNGCTACNGTTGTNGTNGNNGCATCAGTNGTAGGAATTTGNTCCCANTCTNNNGNNTCNTCTANATNATCNGTAATCCATAANCCTCCAATATCTACAGCCTCATCCCCTGGGTTATAAATTTCAATAAAGTCTTCCATCTCACCATTTCCATCATCACAACATAAATCCGTAGCTGCTAGAAATTCATTAATTACAAGCTCAGGTGGATCCACTACATCTTGTGCTGGTGCAAAATCAGTATAATATCTTGGGAGAATTTGGTAACCTGAATCATACGGATCTGAAGANTCANACTGACCTCCTATTCCNNGNACATCAAAGGGAGCCGCCGGTTCATCATTTCCAATAATATCCATATCACTATCAATACGCAGGGTGACTGTAGACGTCCCTCCATCNTCACTGATAGTTAGATTAGCGCTACTACTTGTTGGCCANGTGCCNGATGTAATGCTAACACCATTAATTTTAATTAATTCAGATTCATAATCCTCTGCATTTGCAATATAATCTGCAACTGTCAAGACTTGAAATTCTGGTAAATCGTTTCCTTGGCTGATTACAGTAATATCATCAGCGCTGGCGGGAATAATTTCTGCTTTCCCATTATAAAAATCTATTTCTCCTGTTACCTCTACACTATCACCTACGGCAAGCTCAACATATGGTGCGCTAAAGTGAAAAATGACTATAGCAGCAGTACCATCCTGCAAGCCATATTCTGTATTAGAAGTTTGGAAATTAGGAGTAGTAACTATACCTCGAACTGTAGCGCTTGACCCCTCTTCTTGGCTCCTAGCGATAGCAATTGTAGTATACGTACTTAATTCCGAAATCCATGTTTGTACTAAAGTTCTATTTGCGGAGGACATTAGTCCACTAGGAGGCATTGAGTCACCATAATTACCTCCATTGGTTATCTTATCATACAATATTGAGTTATTAGGGTCTCCACTTGCTACTCGCAACGCACCACCATAAGCATTATTGGAAGAAGCTACATCAACTAAATTATTATAACTTTGANCAGCGCTTAAATTGAGCCCTCCACTATTGCCATGGCAACTCGTACAATTCGCATTCCATAACGGTTGAATTTGAGTATCATAATCAACTGTTTGTGCAATTATGACTGTAATGAATAAGGGTATAAATAGAACTTTCCTCATAATAACCTCCTCTAATTGGTATTATTTTATAATAAGAAATTTACCTTCCTTTATCTTCCCATAAGATAAAGTTTCTTTATCTAAATTTTTAACAGTGAATAAATATAATCCTGATGCNATAGCTTGATCATCTTTTGTTATTAAATCCCATGCATGCTCTCCTCCGCTTAATTGTGGGGCTTTATATTCATCAATATTATATACATCATTTCCTTTATAGTCAATATCATGTTCAAGTATATCTACTAAATCTCCTGATAATGTAAAAATTCGTATTTCTGCTTTGCGAGGCAAATTTGTAAACCATATCATTTGTGACCTACTTCCGTACCCATCCCATTTTGCCTGACCTTTATATGGGTTTGGATATACACTAGGCTCCGAAACCCAATCAGTAGGGTCAGGTTTTACGCCTGGATATACATACCTTCTATTTGCATATATAGAACTTTCCAAACTTTCAAGATTTGCATCTGTATCACCTCTGTCATATGCAGTTATAGTATAATAATTCAGCCAACCGTTTTTAACATAATCATTCACAAACTTATAATGATAAAATTCACCATTGATTTCTACACTATCTGGTTCACCATATTGATCAACGATCGTTATTAATTCAAACCCAGTATTATATCCTATGTTCATATGGCTCGGATGAGATAAATCATATTCACCTAATAAAGTAAATTCATTATCAGAATCATTCATTGTTTTCCGAGCACCGTATACACGGTACCCTTCAAAATCCATCTCGCGACTAATTGGATCAATAAAACTTTCTGCATTTTTTTGCCAGTACACTGTAACTAACTGATCATCTACATCAATTGCCATATTTGGAACTGGGGGAGGTTCCGGTAAAATATATCTATCAATTATTCCATCTTGATCTAAATCCTCATCAGGATCAAGAATATTATTACGATTCTTATCTTCCCCATTATACGCTCGTTGCGCCCAATCGGCATTTACATATAAATTTTTTCTTCGGTCTGGCGAGTCATCTCCCGCACCATTCCATTTTGCAGTAACGACTGCCATTACAATAGTACAAGAGTCACCTGGAGGTAATTCCCAAGAGGAAGAATCGCTCTCAATCGGGACACTTCCAAATGGTCCAGCTGAAAACAAGAAAATCCAGCTATTTGGTTCATTTGGATATCCATCAGCTCCGTACTCAGGACCAGTCCCTAATGGTACAGAGCTAGATAGTTTTTGATATCTTTCATTATCATCTAATGGCATGCTATATGCTGGATATGATGAATTATTGGAATTTGTCCAAACCCACTGATTATAATGTGAGCGTACATATGGTCTTGGAACATTACCGCCAAGCCAACTAATTCCAATATAACTTTGTGCCCACCCATCATCTCCATCTACATCATACTGATATGCTATGTCTCTATTAAATTGAGAGTCGTCTCTGGAAACATCAAAACCATCCAAGTTATCGTACCAAGTAAAACCGCCCCCGGGTTCATATTTATTAGTGTAGTTCATATTTGCAACAGAAGCATCTGTCCATAATCCTGCATATAAATTATCAATAGTTTGATCTGACTGATTTTTTATAGTATAACTCAAAATAACAAATGCATCTGCAAAAGAAAAATTCCATGCATATGATTTGAGTGTCACATTAATTCCTAATGGTGTATGGTTTGGGATATTCATATCATCTGATGGGTCTGTACCATAATCACGAAACATTGTTTTAAAATCTTGATGAGAGGTTGCATAAGGAGAAAAATATTGGGCAATAGAATCCAGAGATGTGGATGATATAGAAGATTCAATATCTATATTTTGAATTGCAGAGAATTCAAAACCTTCTTGACCTGATTCGAAAACACCATCAACAATTGCAGATGAAACTCTTCGCTGTCCATTTACAACACCTCCTACCCATAGTCCGGCATAAGAAAAATGTTCCACTTGATCTCTGAGAATTTCAGTATTCTGTTTATATTGACATGACGGTAGTATCCTACCATCAATTTTATTCCATCCATTTCCCAACACACCAAAGTTGGTGACGGTAAGACCTAACTGACCAACGGAAGTATATTTATCATACACATCAGAAACTGATTGTGCCAAAATTGAAAATGGCAATACAATGATACTAATTATAATATAGAAAAAACTATTCACCCTCTCCCCGGTTTGGACTAAGTAATACTATAAATCAAATTAATAAAACGTAATAGAATATACCAACGGATTGGATAAATGAATTATTTCATTAACATGAGTTTGTGTGTTTTTACTTTGTCTTCAGATTGAAGAACAACAAAGTATATACCACTTGAAATATTATCAGAATTCCATATTAATTGATGATAGCCAGCCGAAGTTTTTTCATTATGAATATTTTTCACTAACCGTCCATTTATATCATAAATATTTATTGAAATGAAAGTAGTTTTGTCAACAGAAAATGAAATCTGTGTTTGGGGATTAAATGGATTAGGGTATGGTGGATACAATTTAATTTCATTAGGAAGTAAATAATTTTTTATAGTTGAGACTACAGTGCTATCATCCCAAGCCCGNCCTGGTGTGCCCATATCTCCATCACCATATGTAATAGATGATGCTGCCCAATTTGTATCAATACTGCTTTCACTACTAATATCTTTCAAATACATGGAAACACCGCTTGAGAAGGGAAATGTATTCCCATATGAAANACCATCAACAATCTTTTCATCCTGATCTAATATAATAATCTCATCATTTGTATTTGCTAGAGCAAACGANGAATANNTATAATCAGAAANATANCCTCCNTTNAGNCTTTCATCNCTATTACGNCCTAAGACNATGTNTTCACCTGGNTGGATTTCAANNGATGTATTAATTATATGNGTATCNTTNCNTTCATCTCTAATCATCCATCCATTCAAATCAATTACAATAGAATCCAGATTTATTATTTCGAACCATTCTCCATATGAATCTGATACCGCNGCAGGNTTCGGCATTACTTCTGANATCACAATATTATAATCTGATTCATCTCCGCTTGGAAATTGAAACNCAGCAAACACGGGCAAATGATCAGATGCTCCATGTANCGCATCAGCAATCTCTTCACTAACGGCGCTATTNGTTCCACTATTTATTGCCTGATTAAAATGTTGACCATCATTACCAAAAGCAGTATATGTGTTTTCAATATAATTCATTTCATAAGATTCTTCCAGCACAGCCGAAGAAACAAATATCCAGTCAAATCGATCGTCCATTCCTCCATTCGCACCACCTCCAAATTGCGTAGTTCTAGGAGATTGAGTATGTACATCAGAAAAAGAACTATTATTATGCCAATGACCAATACGATTAATAGGATCAAATAGTTGACCTGCGTTATTATCTCCAGCTNCAGTCANCATATCAAATGCTGGTTCTGATGAGGAACTATTACTATAAATATTAAAATCACCACATACNATNAAATGAGATCCTGATGGTAACTCATTTAAATAATTACGTAGGGCAGTCGTCTCAGCTAGCCGTTCTTGAGAATTACTATTCCCTGAGCTAGCCTTCAGATGGACACCATAGATACGGAATTCAACCAAAGATTGCGCATGTTGTATTACCCATTCGATTACATCCCTAGTTCCTGAACCTTGTGCAGTACTTATAACCGATGTACTAATGTAATTAAAATATTGAGGCTTATAGTATAGTGCAATGTCTTGACTTGCTGATTGGTTTATAAATTCTGCTCCTAACCATTCATTTGGTTGAACAATATTTAATACATCATTTAAAAAATGATTAAACCCATCATCCGCATTGACTTCCTGACAAACAATTATATCTGGCTGAATTTCATCGATAATTAACTGGTAATAACCTTCTCGATCATCCTCATCTTCATAATTCAACAAATTATACGTCAAAATTGTATGATTGGACTGCGCAAAAACACTATTTATTAAAAAATAGAATATTATAAAATAATATTTTAAATACATGATTATAGTTCTACTTGAATAGATCCAATTTCTAGACCACGATGATTTTGTAATACAATATTATCGTAACTGTGCAATGCTTCCAATTGCTTATCATTGATCAGTTTTAGTTCCTTTAATATTGCTATCGTTGCTTTTGGATTGCAACGCTGGCTACCATCTATTATTTTTATTGCCATTCCATATGCTTCTCCATTGTCTGCCCGGATTCCAAGCCCGCGGACTCCCTCTCCGCCTATTTTTGTCACAGCATTACCATCCATAGCTGTAATGAAATCTGTATCAAATCGATCCTTTCCAGCTAAATGATATGGATTTGATACGATAGCATCATACAAAATATTTAATTCATCATAACCATTGCCAGCGAGTTTTTGATACATAAGAGCAATATTATATAAGGGAAGAAAAGGGACTGGAGCGCTACATCCATCTGTAGAAGTTGGAAATTCTTCTAGTTCTGAAAAATGTTTTACCTGCTCCATTATTTTCATTTGCACAGGATGATCTTCATTAGTATATCCTTTTGGGTCTTCCTTTAAATAATTAGCTAAGGACAACATGCCTGCATGCTTCCCACTACAATTATTATGTAATGGNCTAGGCTTTTCATTATTATATAATAATTCCTTTTTAGAGTCCTTATCATATGGAGAATGAGAACCACATTCATAATATGACATATCATATCCAATTTTGTTTAATATGCTCATTGCAGTCTTTACATGAATTTTTTCACCATTATGAGATGCGCACATAAGCGCAAGCTCATCTTTACTNAAATCAAATTTCTTTGTAGCTCCAGCCTTTACTGATGCAGAAGCTTGAAAGGGTTTTAATGCTGAACGTACGCAGGTTAAATAGTGCGCATCACCATTGCTATAAACAATACTCCCTTTTGAATCAACAACCACCACAAAAGCAACATGCATACTTTCAATAAAATCACCACGATTAACTTTGCATAGAATTGGCATAAATTATTTTACGGCAAATGAAGCAAATTGAAATGTAAATCCATTTTTTTTCAGCTTTGGTATTTCTGATTTTAATACTTCAAGGGTTAATCTTTTTGCATGACCAATTCCTATGGCCTTCCCTTTGCTTTCTGCCTTATCAACCAATTTATATAATTGTTCACGAATCTTNTTTACATCATTATCATTATCAAGAAATACGTGCCTTCTTGCTGTAGGGACACCTCTGGAACGCATAACACTTTCCGCAACCGTTTGGGATGTAGTACGACTATCAACAAAATATTTTCCATGGCGTTTTAATACATTACTAACAATATTCATTATTCTTTTATCAGCAGTCGCTTTTGAACCTTGATGATTATTCAAACCATCTGCTTCAGGAAATTCTGAAATTACTTTTTCTACTCTTTCTTCTATTTCATCACTTGTCATGTTTTCTGTAAGTATATACTCTAATTCACCATGAGTATCAATAGTAGATTCCATCGGCATATGAATTATAACCTCATAACCCATNTTATGTGCTTTTCTAGCAAATAGTTTACTATTTTCATGACCAGGAATTACAGCAAAAGTGAGATCCTCATTTAACGTTAAAAACCCTTCAGAAACTTCATCATTTCTATATCCAAAATCATCAATAATAATGATAATATTACCAATGGTGTTTTCTTTAATTACTACAGAGGGTTGAGGGGGTAGAGCTATAGGGATTTCAGGCTCTTTAGACCGTGACTTTAAAACTAGAAGAATACAAACCGACAAAAACAATGTAAAAAATACAAATAGAGTTTTTAAACGGTTGAAAGCCATTATGGTAATCTCAATGATATATCTAGCATCTGAGGTAAGCCTAAATGCTGGGATCCAATTTGAATACCGTAATGTATATTTACCAGACCCAGTCTAAGGCCAAATCCTCCAGAAACGACTGTTACTTGATTAGAAGATTGAGTTCCAAAACGTAGGTCAAACTTATCAAAATTGGTTTCACTGGCAACACGAATAATAGATCCGTCAACTAAAGAAGATTTTTCAACTGATAAACATATTTTTTGTCCCAATTTTGATGATGGAAGTTTATAAGATACAGCTGATAAGAATCGNAGAGGNAAATTAGGATTATAAGTATCTGTATTATTGATTAATCCTGAATTTAATATAGAAAAGCCCACATCTATATTTTTCCCAAATGAACGTTTAACGCCTCCATCAAAAGTTACACCAGATACATTTTCAGTATATAATTGAATCAATATATATCGAACGGTCGCACCGAGAGTTATTCCACCGTAAGATTGCGAATAAGTACTAGACACAGAAAAGGCGCTAGAGCCAAATGTCGCTAATGGATCATCTGTTGGTATCGCGCTTCGAAGCTCAAGGTCATTAATCCCCATATATCTAATGTTAATTCCAATATTTCCATTCGCCACTTTTGATCCTAAGAAAAAAGATGAGTTTGAAACATTGTTTAACCAAGACCCATAAGAAATATTCATTTTCATTCCTTGTGAAGGGGCTTTAAGTAATGCTGGGTTATTTAGATTTAAGCTGCCAAAAAGAGGGCTAGGGCCAAAAGCTAATTCTATTGCGCTAGATGGAATTGATAAAAATTGTGTACCTAGGCTGTAACCAAAACTAACATAGGCTAAGAAATATAAAATATATCTAGAAATCGAAAGCATAAGTAAATACATGAATTAAACCTTGTGAAACAGAATGAGGTTCAACAACAACAGCATAATCAAAATAAGCATCATTTTTTTTGAGAAAAGTAAAGTTCAATCCTGCTCCTAAAGAAAATCTTGAATTACCAAACCCTGCGCGAATAAAGTATTTTTCAGAAAAACGGTATTCGCCACCTAATCTTAATTTAGTCCCTAACACTTCTTCCTGTTTGGCAACAATACCAATATCACCAACAATATAAATTTGTTGAAAATTAAATGTGGAACCAAAATGATACATTGTTGGAAATGATTCTTTATAGATTCGACCTTCACCTTCAAGTACTTGTCCAGTATTCCATTGATAGTTTGTATTTAAGTCTTTGATGACAAAAGCAAAATTTAATTTTTCTTCAGATAGTAGCATAAATCCAATATCAAATCCTGTACCCTTTCCTGCTAACTGACTTTCATTCATAGGCAGTTGATGATTTAGTATTTTTACATTAATTCCAAGAGAAAGCCACGGGGTAATTCGTTGTGCAAAACTTATAAATATTGCATCTTCACTTGTTGAAAGTTTTTGTGTTTTATATCCAGAAGTTGAACGTCCTTGAATATCATCAACGCCACTACTTACCCACGCAACACCTAGTCCTGCAGTAGGAGGCAAATTAGAAGAAATACTAGACATCATTAACCTACGGTCAAGGTTCAATGCGTGATAAGAAAAACCAACCTGTCTTTTATCAATAAATGCAAGACTTGCTGGGTTATGATATGCAGCAAATCCTTGATCAATTTCTGCTGTAAACCCACTGCCCATTGCCAATGATCTAGCAGAAGTGCCCATTCGTAAAAAGGCTCCGGAATAACTTGCATAATCNGAAGCATAGATTAATGAGAATAGCATGAAAACTGATATGATATAACTTCTCATTTACTTAACCACAATCAGTTTTAGCCAATGAGGAGAGGGTTTACTACTTTGGCTGTCAGGGTAGGTTAATTTTACAAAATAAACTCCATTATGAACGTAAACCCCCTGTTGATCACGTCCATCCCATTTTAATGCTCCCGATGAAGCAACACGTTTATCAAATGATCCTGCAAATACTTTTTCCATAGCAAAATTATATATGTCAATATCAATAACAAATGTGCCTGACCATTCATTCGTATGAAAACGAACATATCCATTATCATTGAGCACATTATGAGTGTATGGGGAAAAAGGGTTTGGATAAGCATAATCTTCTTCAACATCATATTCTGCTCGAAATATTTTCCAGTTTAAACCATTAAGATCATAAGAATGAGCCGCACCATCACCAGTCCCTATCCAGATTGAACGATCGCCGTAATATGATCGACTATCAAATGCCACACTATAGACTTGATCTGCCAACACTTCATCTAAATCATATATAGCGGTATTTGGAATAGGTATTGCTTGATTTGCTGGTTTATATAATGCCCAATTAATTCCATCTTCTGTTTTCCACACACCATTTGCTGATGCAGCAAACACCAAAGAATCAAAAGCGGCAATATTATAAATTCTCTCACCTAACAGGGCAGTATTCCATGATAAACCATCATCAATTGTATAACTTAAACCACGCTGTTCAGTTGGATCATCTGCATTTACTGTAGCTGCCCATATAACTCGCTTACCATTTAACCGCTGAATTTCTAGCCCAACTACAAAGTTTCCAGATAGATTATCCATAGGATATGCATAATGTCTCCAATCAATACAATTACCCGAGCCAAGAATTCCACGGTTTATTCCATTTGCAGTGCCCACCCAGATTGTATCACTGTAGCTTAAAACTGAGAATGCTTTATGATTATGATTCCCTCCATCAAGCGGATCCCTAGGATTTAAATAAAAATCTTTTAAAATGTATCGCGCACCTACACGCACATAGGAAGTGTCTTCACACGTTGTTAATTCGTACTGACTATCCATTGGTAGAGGAACTCTTTCCCATACTTGATCACTGAATTTGAATCTACGTAATCCTCCGGCCCAACTAGCAGTCCAAGCATATTCTTGGGAAAGGTCCATATCATATGTGACATTTGCTTGGGGTACTGTAACTGGAAGAACCGCAATAAAACCAATATCTCCAAATGGTATCGTATCTGATAAAGCATCATCTATTGGTTGATCATAATAAATCCAATTTATTGTAGTATCTGTTGCATCTGTAGTAAATACAATTCCTTTACCAATTGGGATATCATTTTCACTGCCTGCAACCGCAGCAAACATAAATTTATCATAAGAGCTTCCTTCATCACCGGTTGTCATCGCCGATATTCCTCCAATAGGGAGTCGTGTAGTATAGGCACCATTTGTTAATTCAAGAGTATCTTGGAGTGTCTCTACAGTAATGGAATCACGAATAATACTTATTCCTAATCCAGTTCCCAGCCAAACCGATTTATCTCCTTGGAGTACAACTTCCGTTACTACATTGCTTCGCATTGCATTAGTATTTAATAAGGTGTCAATAGAATCAGCATTCATTATACGAAAAGTAAAATCTGAAGGAAATAACCGTTGAGCCTGCAAACAATCTATACTACATAATAATACTATATATATGATAAGTCGTTTCATTCTACAATCACTCTATGAATTACAGTATCTGAATACGTATTTGACATATCCATAGCATCAAATATCCAGTTAAATGTTCCTGTTTTTGTTTGTAGAGACGGGTCTGTATTTCCTGCACCAAAGACAGGAACGCGAAAACTAAAAATTCCATCATTTGCATTTAAGTCTCCACTTGTGAAGTTTGGTTCATAAATAACAACTTCACCACCATCATCGTAAAGGTTAATTAAATTACCTTTATTAAGAAAAGAATCTCCCTCAACATGATATGATACAAATCCTACTCGCCGAATATCGTTTAATCCATTTGCATCATGAGCTCTGGCTGTAACGAGTTCAAATATTACACTATTATCAGAGGGTCTAATTATAGTATCGGATGCAGATACGCTTACTAATTGTGGTATGATATTGCCTAAAAAGAATGAATCTCTAATCATAAATGAAGAACCATTGCCATATGTAGCTTGAAACTTCATATGAACTTTTCCGGTATCATTTAATGAAATTGGATTGGATAAGAATAGAGAGTCATTTAAAACTTTTAAAGAATATAGTTCATCACCTTTTATTATATCTCCACTTTCCCCTTCATCATTCANCAATAAATTATCAGGAGAAACTGTAGTNTCTGTACCATACCAAAGTAAGACAGTACTCTCTAAAGGAGATCTATTTACACTTGACTCAACTTCAATTGCAAAGTATAACACTCTGTCATCTTGTAAATATGTAAATTGCAAATTCCCTAAAGGATTTTCAATTACACTGCTGCTAGATGAGCCTTCACATCCATGATAAATAATGAATGAGAAAAAAATAATGAAAATATTTTTTATTATTTTAAAGTAAAAATTCATTTATGACTTCCATAAATATAATGAACTAAAAGCCTGCCTACTTGTCCTAAACTTTCTGCAGAGCAATTTTCTGGAATATCCTGAGAGGTATGCCAGTAGTTGCTATATCGATTTGGATAATTAAAATCAATTATATCTATTGCNGGTATTCTTGCTTCTTGCCAAAGAGGAACATGATCATCATATACTGTATGCTCAATTCTTGATTCAAAAGCTTCTAGATTTAATTCTTTTGCTAAAGACCAAAGTTTTTTTACTAAGGTTCTATTTTGTAGATACGAATAACGTTCAATAGGAAGGTGCAAATCTTTGTCTCCTATCATATCCAATATAATTGCTTCATCCGGAGCATTTATTGGTAGATTTTTTGCAAAATACTGTGACCCTTTTGCATAACTGTTAGGGATNCCTGGTCTCCCCATATCTTCTCCATCAAATAATACAAGTGAAACTCTAATTGGAGGGGGGTTATTATGGAATATTCTTGCTAACTCTAATATTACAGAAACACCGCTGGCTCCATCATTAGCCCCTATAATTGGTTGATCGTGGTATTGTGAGTTTAAATCTTTATCTGCCCAAGGTCTTGTATCCCAGTGAGCGCCAATCATCAAATGATCACTACTGTTTGAATTAAATTGAGCAATAATATTACTTAAACTATACTCATTATTATCTATACCATCCAAGATGAANGGNTGTATAAACACNGTATCCATATAAGAATNAAGGGTATTNACTAAAAATTTCTTGCAATTATCATAACCTGTTGACCCGGGATTTCTAGGTCCAAAATCACATTGATCTAATAGNAATTGGAACGCACTCTCTTGATCAAATTTTGGAACTGAATCATTACATGTAATAATAAAGAAAGTTAAAAAACAGCAAAAAAGATTATTAATATATAACTTCATAACATTATCCTGTAATAGCAATATTTACATCAAATCCAAAATCACGATCAATTTTCTTTCCTGTTGTCATAGATTCATTTTCATGATAACCATAAATCATGCTTCCGCTGACTTTAGCAGAAAAAGTATACGTAATCCTTATACCCGCTTTCCAACCTGAATTGAATGCAGTTTGTCCAAATTCCAAACCACCGTTTTTACTCCCTAAAGTTTCACTCTCGTTCATATCAAAGTTAAACTGAAAATTAACAGTATTCTGAATTTTATAATCTTCCATAAAAGGAAGCGGTATGGTAATACCACCTCTATGACTATAATTAGCGCTAGAAGTATAACTTTTATCACGATGAACTGTTATACCTGTAGGCACGCGATCTAGAGACTTAGAGAGATTATGTCTAAAATTCATAGAAATTCCTTTTTGTAAGCTTGCTGTTAAGCCTATTAATGGAGAAAAGTTAGTATTTATACGGGAAGATCTTTCATCCTCTTCATAATCTAATATAAAACTTTCCAAATCAATTAATGGCATATTGGGGCCCTCAAAATTTTCGAATTGCCAAGCTCTTACTTCTTTACCGCTAAAACCATGCTCTAGAGAAAGAGACCTTAAAAAATTTTTAATGATAGGTAATTTTTCTAACCCCGACCAACGTATACTCCACCCAGGAAGAGGAAGGCCATTTTCCAATTTTTCACCATACGCAAAATAATCTCGTGACATATTACGTTGTTCTGTCCCTGAACCGCTCCTAGATGTAGAAACATTTTGTGAATAATTAAAACTTGTACTAATACTCCGAGTAAGGTTAAATCCTGATCGTAGGGAAAAATCTCTTTTATGATTCCATGCTCCAATATCGGAACCTATCTTTTCAGAATATTCTAAACCATGATCAGGCTCCCATCCAAAACGATATCCTAAAGGAACATCACCAATCACACCTCTGCCAGTCCTGGTTAAGTTTTCTGAATAACTAAAATTTATCGGATTAATTTTCTTAAGAAAACCGTGAGCAAATGTTAAAATAGGAATATCTTTTTGAACTTTTTCCTCTACTTTTTCTTCCTCTTGCTTTGGCCTTCTTCTTCTAGAACGTCCTTTTGGAACAGAAGATACTTTTGAAGGAGGTTTATAAATAACCTCAAACATATTTGCTAAGCTCAATGCAATACTTGAAGAAAAACGTAATTGAGTTCCTATATTTGCTCCACCTATTGTACTCTCACGATCTTGATTCCATGAATATGCAGAAGAATAATTCATATTTGGTTTCAACCATGAAAAAATTGTTGGATTAAAAGATGTAGATAAATTTTCAGTTATATTTTCTACTACACCTGGATCAAGATCTTTAATTGCTAATAATGCATATCCTCTATAATCTTGCATATCACTTTTNACAGCTCTTGTATATTTTGTTTTAATTCCNTTAGTTAACATATAATCCATTGAAAAATTTCTATTTAAACCAAAATTGTAAGTATCTGGAGATTTACCACCTACACGTTTAATTCTTTGACTCAAACTTTCATTAAAGTTTAATGACGTATTAAAATTTGAAGGTGTATAATAAAATTGTATTTCACTTAATTTTTCACCTATTAGAGGAACGGGCTTAAACCATTTAAAAGGANTNANATANTTATCACGTCCGAATGGGAGAGAATAACTAACTTTTCCAGAGTACTTTTCGTTTAATACTTCNTTNTTTAATTCATTTGATGAAAATGATTTACTGGCGCTGAAACTTGGCTTTATTTTATCTAATGTNTACTGAATAATTTTATTATCGGACTTACTAGATTTTGATAAAGAAGTACTAAAATTTAGTCCAGTTGATTTTGTAAGTATTGAATCTGGCGCATTTCCTTGATTAACTAAAATATCCGATCCAGGAAAGTATTTAGGCNTATTGGATGCATTTGTCATTGATAGATTCAATGGAATACTAATACCCCAAGATTTTGGTAATAACTTATGGAGTTGAAAATTTGTATTAAAAGAAAAGTTTTCTCCAGTTTGATTAGTTCCTAACCTTTGTTGAAGTACATGAAAATCTGCATCTTTTCTACTATAAGTAAATGATGTATTTGCAATGTCAGCCACACTTAATCTTGAAGTCATCCTCATGGCAACTCCTCTATCTTTTTTAACTCCACTTAATCGTAATTCATCTATCCATACCTCTCCATTGATCCATTCATCAGAAATATTTTTAATACCTACCATAAAAAATTTAATTCTTGATAATGCTGGTTTCCCTTTTATTCTAATTTGCTTTCCTGTTGGTAATCCTTCATCATTATAAAAAGTATAATATTTTATTCCTGATGAATCGGATATTGTATCAAAATCATTCATTTTTTGTACGTTTGTTGAATCTTTAAGTTTTAGCTGTGTAAGCCAATTTAGATCAAGATTTATTGTATTTCTATTTTCTGATTCGTCCCATCCTTGATATACTGGTTGAATCAATTCATAATAATCTTCACCAAGACCAAACCTCATAAAAAACTTTACTTTGGTTTCCGTTGTTTCAATCCACGGACTGTTTCCATATACATACATTTTCATTTTATCATATGTTAGATAACTTTTTGCTCTATCNCCTGATAGATTGATTAATGTTTTTAAAGCAGCGCCTTTTTGTTTTGGTGCAAGATTATCAAATTTTAAAACTAGAGATTGCTCTTTTGAACGAATTTCATTTATACGATCATATTCTCCTTTTACTCCTTTTGGTGGTTGATAGTTAGCNTTGTCTTCTGTATTTATAACTGATATTGCAAATACGCTATCCGAGTTTGATTTACTATATATCTCCGATGAGTCAGGGGCAATTCCAAGTTCTTGCCATTCATTACCAACTAGTTCAATTTTTGCAACTTGAATCCAGGTTTGTGTAGTGTCTGACAATCGTATTCTGCAAAACTTAATTTCATTCCATTCTTGATTTCCTGTACTATCTGCCATTTCAAAATGACTTAAAGGTATTCTAAATAGTTTCCATCCTGTAGGTTGACCATTTTTTACTGTTTCACCAGAGAAATATGTAGTATCATCCAATGTAAATGTCTTTGTAAAGTAATCATTAGTTTTATCTAAAAACCCTGTTCTATCAAGATCTTCTGTATCAGGATATCTTCCTGCGTCTAAAGCATTNCCTTCAGTGCCATTTATACTTTTATAATCATTACTACCTTCATTATAATTCCAATTNTCCCCATTGGGATCATTTGGATCAATATCATTACCTANATTGATTAATTCTATTTCTCCTGAAGATAAAAATTCATTGTAAGTCCCNCCAAATTCTAAACAACCACCCCAACCNTCTTCNGTTTCATCAGAACATCCATCTAACCCAATATCCTCNGAATCATCCAATANTCCGTCTCCAATCATTCCCGCTACTGGAATATCTTCTGTATTTAAACTTCCATCACCATTCCAATCTTCACTAATTTTTCCTAAGTCTATACTAAGTTTTGATTTTGCTTCATTTTTATTACGAATCCAAATCTCGAAGAACTTTGTTTGTGTTTGATCATAATCTCCAGAATATAAAGTGGTAATAATTCCAGACCATATTGAGTCCTGCGGCAGATTCGATTGATGATTATATGGCTTATAGTTCATTACAAGTATATCAGTAGTTTCATTTTGAGCACGAATCGATGTTTCTTGATTAGGCCAAATATCCTTAGTTCTCCATTGTACATATGGATTATACCAAAACATATTTGCACGATTTCGATGACTGAGAGTACCATTTAATGCGCGAAGAAGTGGTGGTGATGAACTTTTCCAAAATCTTCGTTGCACAGGAAATGAAGTTGTTCGTTTAGCTCCTTCAAAATCATCAATAAATGCAACTCCGCTAGGATCTCCTGTTCCTGAATTGTTTATGGAATTTGGATTTGGCATTACCTGCGCAATCTCTCCTTCAATAGAAAATGATGATGTTTTTTCCGTATTTATAATTGGTAATTTATCTAAAAATCTGGTCAGGCCTTCAATTGGCTGATCATATCTACCATTTACTCCCCAGATAAAATTTCTCGTGGGTTCATATCCAACTTCTATTTTTTCATTCATTACTGATTGATTAAAATATAGGGCAGTTGCCCCAATAAATGATCGCTCCCCAAAATCCATCTGAGCACGGGTTCCAAATATTGTTTTTTTGTCAAAAGATACTACTTCATGTTTATCAAATAATATTTTTAAAGCAGCATTTGGATTTAATTCCTCGTTCATTATTAATGTCCCAGAAAAATAATCTATCTGATAATCAATACCACGTTTTAATTCTAATCCATCTACAAAGACCTGTTCACTCCCCTCCACAATCATAAACCCTAGATTAATATTTGAACTTTGGTTTGTGTATTCTACTTGAATCTCAAAACGACTATCATTATTTATTTCAGTTTGAGTTGTCGTGGTATACATTTTTCCTTCGCCAAGCACGCTTTGTAGCTCCACATTATTATTTCCGCCTAGCAGGGAATCATTTGCAAATGGATAATATGTTGGAAACATAAGTTCGCCACTTCCCATATTAACGATACTGCTATTCTCCATATCAATTAACTCATCAGATTGACGAACTCCCGTTTCATTTAAACTATCTAATCCAAACTGAGTGATATATGGTGTGCCACCAAGATCATATTCAGATGGTGGGTTTTGACGTTGATTAACTATCCTCACCAAGAAGCCTTCTTTATTAATATTTGATGCCCCCATATAATATACATTTTTAAACATTAAATCCCATGTGGAGTGGCTTGGTGTTAAAGAAATTGGTTTTATCATTTTTAATATTAAACTCGATGTTGAGTCTGCAGGGTTAATACCGCTTCCAACAGTTAACAATGTGTCCCCTGTTAATCTACTAGCTAATACAAATGTACATCCAAAAGCTTCATTTGATGATCGGTTGCGTAATCGAATAAATCCTAGATCATTACTAATAGAATAATCTTGCCCCGGTTCTAATCTCTTGAAATTTCCTTCCTGACTTTCTGTATTATCTTTATTATTTAAATCTGCATATGCTATTCCTGGATCTGTGCTGGCATCATTTGCAGATTCAAGCTTATATAAATCAAAATCTCTAACAATAATATTTCCTACTAAATGTGCCCCTTCAATTAAAGGGTAAAATGATGGAATATTAATGTATGCATCACTTAGTGTTGTATCTATACCATTACGAAACCATTTATGAATGAAAAAATATTGATTTTTTATGTAATCGTTATCTTTAATTTTTATAACAGCAGATTCATTGCTCCCTTTATACTCTTGCTGTTCTTTTTTAGTTTTTTCTATAGATGCAATCGTTGTGATATCTACTGGGCCGAGCTTTGATATTGCTTTTAATCCAAAGAGGCCATTGTTCTGTCCAGAAAATGTGACATATTGGGTTGCTGGTAATGACAAGGAAATATTACCAGCTTCAACCTTTTGAACAATATCATCTTCTTCGCCTTCATAAGAAATACGAATGTTATTTTCCCAATCAAAATCTCTCTCAGAGTCTCTATCCATTTTTACTGTTATTCTATCACCAATTTTCCCTTCAATATTTACTGCTTGCTTCTGGTCAAACTCTAAATGGGTATTTTGAGTCTCACGCAAGCTTGATCGGACTAACTCTTGATCCTGCTGCACTAATTTTCCATTAATATTAATATTACCATTAACTCGAAGTGATACTCTCCCGAATTCTCCCATATCCATTCCAACCATTTCTAAGTATCTACCACCTCGACGTTCAGTATAACGTTGATCTCCTTGGTCTGGTTTATTAAATGACTCAACAAAATTCAAGACCCTATTTACTTGAATCATATGATTAAAATACCATTCAACAGAACAAGTAAAAGGAACCCGCAATATTTCATCATCAATGTACTCGGTAAACGATATAAATTTCCAACTACTATCTATTGTTATATCAATAANCCTTTCTCCATAACTAACATTTAATATATTCATTGGAGGTCCTAATGAATCTTTCATTACACTAAGAGGTGATGGGATCATTGGGAATGCTGAGGCTATATAATTTGATTGAATATGATAAGTAACGGGTAAGGTCGGGACGGTATCCTCCTGTTGACCGTATGCATACTGACTAGCAACTACGGCCATAATAAACGTAAAGATGACGTAAAACCCTTTTCTCAAAGGGATTCTCCTATGTTGTTATTTTGTCGGTTGGCCCCCTCAGGGAACCATCAATCCGATAGCGGTAGGTCTATAGAGAATTCTCCTGTTTTTTGTATTAATTACCCTATATTAGCACATTTATAAGGATTTTACGAAGTTTTTGTAATGCGATCCCACGATGACTGATTTTATTCTTTTCTATTGATGAAAGTTCCGCAAAAGTTTTTCCTAAATGAGGAACGAAGAATATGGGGTCATAGCCAAAACCTCCAGCGCCTTTAATAGATTCTGAAATAACACCATCAATATGGCCTTCAGTTGACAATTCTTGATTTTCATCTACGAATGTTATCACAGTACGAAATCTAGCAGTTCTTTTTTCAGAAGGGATACCGTTTAATTCAATTAACAATTTATTTACATTATCTTTATAAGATACATTATTTCCTGCATACCTAGCAGAATACACTCCAGGAGCACCATTAAGAAAATCTACTTCTAAGCCCGTATCATCAGCAATTGTAGGTATCCCTGTTTTTCTAAATACTAATCTGGATTTTAAAAGGCTATTTTCAAGTAATGTAGTTCCAGTTTCTTCAATATCTCCAATTTCAGGAAAATCAAATAGAGAAAGAACTTCTATATTCATTCCTTTTAAAGAAATCTGTAATTCTTTTTCTTTGTCTCTATTATGGGTTGCAAGGATTATCTTCATAGTAGCATTTATACAAGATTAACAATTATATATAATAAGAAATAAACTAAAAGATTTAAAACAAATAGGTTAATCATTTGCAAAAGGGATATCATCAAACTAATTTTCACGGCATTTTTGGGGGCTCGGTAGCTCAGACGGTAGAGCAGAGGACTGAAAATCCTTGTGTCGGCGGTTCGATTCCGTCCCGAGCCACAATAAAAAAGCCCCTATGGGGCTTTTTTATTTATTAAAGTAATTATTAATAGCTCATATCCATTCCNCCNCCNCCAAANCCTTCTCTATCTCTATTTCCCCGTCGTTTTTGCTGCNTTTTTCCAAAACTATAGCTTAATGATAAGGAAATAGATCTTTTATCTCTTCGCCTATCAGCATCCATGATTCTTGTATANGTTTCTAAACTTANAAGATCATATAATTCCTCTTCTGTTTCAATNGAAAAATTACTGTTATCTAGTAAATCACGNACTTTTAANGTCATAGTGAGTTTGTTATCNATAAATTTTCTCTGAAAAGATAAATTTAGTGTAAGTGAGGGATTAATCTTCCCAGTAGTTATCTTCATAGGACCCCTATATCTTCCNGATATATCTAATCTGCCTATCATAGGGATAGTCAACATAGAACTTCCCCAAGCAAAATACCCTTTTGAACTTCCATTAAGGTCAGACTCTCCAGAATCATATGTCCTTGAATTCCATGTGTTTAGACTCATCATGAACATTATGAGTGGCATAGGCCTATAATTAACAAAAAATTCTATTCCATTTCGTTCTGATTTTCCTGCATTATCAGAACCCATTACTTCATAAGTGGTATCTTGATAAACAATATAGTCCCTATCCCACCAACTTATATTATCAGTTAAGTTAGAATAATAAACTCCTGTATTTAACGTAAGCTTACGAGAATTGCTTGAAAAGTTTAAATCAACAACATCACTGTATTCGGGTTTCAAATATGGATTTCCTCTACGAATAAATGAAGTATTATTAGTGCTTTGTGGAAAAGGCGANAATGTTCTTCTTCGAGGACGATTAACACGTTTACTGAAACCAAACTGAACACGTTGTGTAGGGTTCAAATTATATAACATATTTACACTTGGATAAATTTGGAAATAATCATTTTTAAAAGGAGACTGATCTAGTGCTTGTTCCATAATAAATAAGAATATATTAGTTGTGTCTTGATGATCTTGGTCTGGATGTTGATCTTGTGAGTTTAGAATAGCTTTAGTATAAGCCTGCTCTGCACGTGCTCCAAGCTGAACACCTAGCTTATCAGTAAAGTTATATAATAATGTNGTGTATAATGCATGCACGTCTTCNTTATAATCTGAATCGAATATTGATTCTAAATAATACTGATCNGTCTTGAATTGTTTTATTGTACTTTTAAATCCTGCTTCAAACTTTGATGACTGACCGAAAGGATGCGTATAATCTGTTTTAACAATTATATTATTATTTTTTTCTTTACGATANGGATCATCNGTATCAGTATTTGATGCTGATAAGTTTGAAAAGGCATTTTCATATCCTTCATCTTCATTAATAGTATTGCTAGCTTCAAAAACAAGTTTCCTNTCTTTTTGAGCAAAATCTTTGTAATAACCAAATTCAAAATCTAAATCATTACCTTTATCAAGTTTCTCAGATTCAAAAATATAATCTGGATTAAAATANTATACCTTTTCTTCGTTTTCTTTATCATATTTTTTATAAGTCATTGCTAAGGTAAACATAGTATTTTTGTTATAGTAATAGTCTGTCCCTAATTTGATATTATTTGAAATAGGCTCCCTNAATCCNTCAGTACGTTGCCTTTGCTCTTTAGTAACTGTTGGATAAANATATTGAAATAATCTATTACCNCCACCAGAACTATTCCATAATCGATAACTACCATTTGTAAAAATATTGAATTTATCCCTACGATAATTAAACATTCCTGAAAGGTTATAACGACTATATTCACCCGCAGTAATCGTTGCAGATCCATTCATCCCTTCAAATCTTCCTCTTTTTAAAATAATATTTATAATACCAGCCATTCCNTCTGGATCATATTTTGCTGAAGGATTAGTTATAACTTCAATTCGATCTATCATATCAGCAGGAAGATCCTCAACCATAGATCTTCTATCACCACGCATAGGTCTACCATCTAAAAGAATGGTAACATTCCCATCTCCTCTTAGCGTAACATTCCCATCAATATCAACATCAACAGATGGTATCTTTTTTAATGCATCTGATCCTGTACCNCCAACTAAAGTCATATCTTTCTTAGCATCAAAAATTCTTTTGTCAACCGTATAAATCATATTAGGTATTTCACCATAAACATCCACTTCTTGCATTTGTACAGCGGATAATTCCATAGCAATTGTTCCTAAATTCTGCTCAACTCCTCCTCCATCACCTGGGAAAAGCTTTATTGAACCTATGGTGATTTTCTCATAACCAATAAATTCAACAACTACATTATACATCCCCATAGGAATTTCTTTGATATAAAACGATCCAGTTTCATCTGATATCCCACCAGTAACAACTTCATTTCCCCGNATACTTACAACNGAAATTGAAGCATATGGAATAGGGTTGGTTGTAGCAGAATCAACTACAATCCCCTGCAACACTCCAATCTTTGGCATATTTGCTGGATTAAAACCTCCTCTACCNCCACGCTGAGANAGAAGCATAGTGGAAAATATCAAAATTATGTATATAANTGATTTAAGTGTGACGTTCATTTTTTCCTTTCAATTATTCAATATATTAGACTTCAACAAATAAGGTTTGGTTAAACTTGATCGGAATATCTAAAATATTATTGATAATAAAAATATATCAATGAAGAAATTGTTTCATCAAATTCTTCTTTAAAATAGCAGATGAAGTAATTACTCCTGACATCATCGCCGCTGATACTCCAGCAGTAACAATATCCTGGCCAGTTAAATACAAATTTTTTATATGAGTCTGAGGTTTTAACCATTTCTGTTGAAAACGCCTTGGCGTATGATTGATCCCGTATAATTCACCCTCTTTATAATTTGCAAGGTCTCTACTAGTAAGAGGTGTAGACAATTCATAGTAATCTACATGGCCCTTAGTATTTGGGGAATGCTTATAAAGAGATTCTAGTAAGCTTTGTGAAATATTTTCTTTATGTGACTCATATTCGTTACCACGTTTTTTCCATTGTTTATCTGCCCACTTCTCATGCTTTGAAAATTCAGCAACTGTAATTACTTCAATAGTTGCAGAATTAGGATGATTTTTATCCCAGGATGGATCTTTAGCTGAAGGGAATGAAATAAACACAACAGGATATGGCTGTCTATTATCGGATAAATAATTTTCTAGATTTTCATCATGATCATATCCAGGATATACCCATAAATTTGCATTTTGTAAATCTATATCTTGAGCTGACTTATTTAATCCAATATGTAAACAATAGTAACCAGATGATGCTTCTACTTCATTTANTAGAATTGATTTATCTGATTTTCTTTTTTCATTTTTTACCAATACTTCAAATGTATTTTTTACNCCTGCGCTGCTGACAACCATCTTGGACATGATTTCATCCCCATTATCTAAAAGAACTCCTATNGCAGATCCNTTCTTTACAATTATTTCNTGNACTCCACAACTTAAAATAACCTTTCCCCCTTTAGACTGAATACCAGGAATGATTGTTTCAGCAATCATTCGTGAGCCACCTATTGGATAGTTTCCTCCTTCAAAATAATGACGTGCAATCATAGCCTGAATGGCAAAGCTACTTTGCCCCGGAGGCAATCCATAGTCCCCCCACTGACCAGTCAAAACACCTATTAAATCAGGACTACAGCCAATTTCTAATAGGACTTCTTTTGTAGATCTTTTTGCATAGTGCAAGAATGATTTACTCATAAATGGATAAGTAATAGACCCAATAATACCTGGAAGTGCCTTATTTGAATAATAAGAAAGGCTNGATTTAAATACTTGATCAACTAATTTAATGTAATCTTTTATTGCTTTTTCTTCTTTAGGGAAATACGATATCATTCGCTCTATAAATGATTGTTTACCTGTTATAAAGTCATATGTTTTATCTGGAAAAACTATTTGATCATAAATATCATCCATTCTAGACCAATGTAGATTATTGTTCGAAAGGTAATCAAATAACCGCCTCAAAAAAGAGTTAGGATTATGAAGATTGCCTCCAATATAATGTATACCTACATCCCATTCATAGTTATTGCGNTTAAAGGTGTGAGTGTATCCTCCAAACTTNAAATGTTTTTCCAATACGAGTACTTTTTTACCAGCATCAGCCAATAATCTAGCAGAAGTAAGCCCACCAATACCTGAACCAATAATTATTGCATCCCATTTCTCATNGGTTATCCCGGATTTATATCGATTNCCCAAAGTCATAGGAAAAATTTACAATCATAACTATGAAAAATACCAAATGCAAATTGAGNTGAATAATTAGTTGAATGGGTCATAGCCCTGCAAGCTTATCCTCTTGTTTCTTGCAAGAAAGGGGTTTCTTTTTGCAGGGCTATTCCCTNCTAAAAAGTAACACAAATAGTATACACCNCACAGTGATAGAGCTCACAAAAANACTACGGCTGGAAGACTGGCCAAAATCGAAACGTATTATTTGGTTTAATATTNTCNCCNGAAAGAATAATNTTATTTAATTCGGATAATCGAGAGAAATCTTCTCCATTAGATCGGATCCATTCAATAAAACTATCAGCACCCCACTTACCTGTACGATGAATATAAACAATATGACTTCCTGAAGGTGACCATTGGCCGTGGTATGCTACATGGCCTCTTGGAAAATCTGTTAAGCGAAGCTTTTGTGAACCATCAATATTCATAGTCCAAAGATTATAATCATTTTGAAATAACACTTTATTCCCATTCGGACTTAGTCTTGGACGGTCATCTCCATCCANTGTGCAGAAAGATAAAAACTTATCCTTTGATCCATTTATATTAATAGACCAAATTTCCAGCTTTTCATTTTGAGTCTGCGAATACATAACATATAAAATTGTTGAATCGATAAATGAAGCTCCTATAGGAAAAATAATATCCGCTGGATCATTAAATGAAGTTATTCTATTATAATTTGTTCCGTCNGGCCTAACNCTAAATAANTTTTTATTACCAAACCGATCTCTTGCTGTATAAATAACTAATGAGCCATCTGTTGAAAAAACTGGGTTTCTTGAATCTGTTTCATAAGATAGTCTAATTGGAGAAGCGTTACTATCAAGTGGAATACTAAATATAGCAGTATTATGCCCAATATTTTTTACAAATACTAACGTATCTCCTTGCGGGTTCATATCAAACCATAAATCTGTATAAATTGAGGATATAACTGAAACATCTCCGCTATCTATATTCATCATTACTAATTTTGGATCTCCCAGATTATTATCAGTAAAAAATAAANCATCACCATCAGGGCTAAAATGCATTGGATATCCTAATCTTGAAGATGGATTACCATTCGTTTTGTTAAAAACATCATAATATTTTTTTGCCATATCAAATTTGAGAGAATTTGTGGAATCAAAAGGATTGGTAGCTAATGATTCAATCCAGATTACTGGTGGATCAGTAAAGTTTTTATCAATTATTTTTTGCCCTTGGATGGGATTATCCATTATATAAAAATTCTTATCTTGAAGAATTAATTGCATAATTGAACCACTTAANTTTTCTTGATAATACATTTCTTCACGATAATTCATATCCAAACTAAATATATCTAATTGATCNCTTAATCCATNCCTATCACCAAAAAANAATATTTTTGTAATTGCATCTCCACTAATTGAATCAGAAGANTCAAANCCCCAATAGTCTTGAGTTACAAGTGTATAAATTCTGTGAGTGCCCCATGGAATATTTTTTTCTACATACACTGTATCATTTGGGTTGCTACTAGACCATAATTCTTTTATTCCGCTAGTATCATTAGAAGATCTTCCATAGAGTATATAATTAGCAAAATCCTTTTCTGTATTTTTTGACCACATTAAATGAAAAGCTTGTTTATCATGATTAATATATAAAAATCGTGATGGCAATGGTGGAGAATCCAGTACTTTTGTTAATTGTCCAGAAGCAGAAAATCCAAATGTATCTACAACTGTTATCCAATACCATCTTGGGCTTGAAGGGTCAAAACTATCAAGTATAACCCGTGGAGTATCAATAGCTGTTATACTAATAATGTTTATAATATCACCATTCAATGAATCAACCGCAGATAATTCATAATGGCTAAAATCATTTATAGGTGTAGACTGCCAATCAAATTGTATATAAGATGANTCATATTCTATNTTTGTTATTTCCACAGGCTTTGGATAACCANGNGACTGATCAAAGTATACTAAANCACTATCGCTATTTGCTTTATTTCCAATAGTNTCATATGCTGAAACATAAATTANATGTTGATTNGTATCAGCGAATTGAGTTGTGTTTAAAGTAAAATTATAAAACCCTGCGGTAACCTGTTTTTTAATTAAAAATGAGTCAAGGTGTAATATTACTGAATCTATACCTCCATCATCTATTGCTAATCCAGCAANAGGATGAAGCTTCGNTAACGTATCCCCATCACTTGGATATGTTAACCAAANAAATGGCGGTATAGAGTCCAGCATTTTAGGTGGTTCATAAATTGTAGTATCAATCATATAACCAGATATCCAATGATCAGGGATAAACGGGACTCTATCAAATACTTTTGGTAATCTTGGAATAGTTGGTAAGGAAGGNAANCGGACTGCACAGCCNGGTATTAANAATAAAATTAGAAGAAATATAGTCAAAAACTTATATTTCATTATTTGAAAAAAATTATTTTAGATTGAAAAACAGACAATCCAGTATAATAAAATAAAATACTAGTGTATAAATTTTGATAAAATGTCATTTAATAATGGTATGTAGAATACCCATAGAATACAGGTAAAATGACTAAATAAAAAAGCATAAAATTATTTGTTTGGATGTAAAAGTAGAAAAAATCAATTTCAGCCAACTTTAAAGAAGTATAAAATAAATATCATTATTGTGAATAGTTATTTATGAAAAATATTTTCAAAATTAATGGGGTGGAATTTGGCGGGAAACAGCTACCAATTATAGCTGGTCCTTGTGTTATTGAGAGCAGAGATCATATCTTATATATGGCTGAAAAAATTAAGGCTATTACTGATAAAAATAAATTACCATTAATTTTTAAATCATCTTTTGATAAGGGTAATCGTTCATCTCATTCCTCTTTTCGAGGACCTGGGATTGATTCTGGTCTTAGAATTTTAGAAGATGTGAAAGAAGCATTTAATATTCCTGTCACAACAGATATACATAATGCATCACAAGCAAAACTTGTATCTGAAATTATTGATATTATACAAATCCCTGCTTTCCTTTGTAGGCAAAGCGATATTATCAATGCTGCTGTAAAAACTGGAAAGATAATAAATGTTAAAAAAGGACAGTTTATGGCACCATGGGATGCAAATAACATAGTTGAAAAAGTAGCTGATGGTAATGGAGAAAAATTATTACTTACTGAAAGAGGGTCTTCCTTCGGTTATAATAGCTTAGTCTCAGATATGACTTCAATTCCAATTATGCAGGGTTTTGGTGTCCCAGTAATATTTGATGCTACACATAGCGTTCAACGTCCTGGTGGCCTTGGTAAAACTACTGGAGGAGCAAGAGAATTTATTCCCACTTTAGCAAAATGTGCTGTGGCGGCAGGTTGTAATGGTATATTCATGGAGGTACATGATAATCCAGATAATGCAAAATCAGATGCTGCTAGTCAATGGCCATTAAACAAACTTGATACTGTTTTAAATAGCTTAAAAGACATTAAAGAAGTAATAAACTAGATATATTGAAAATGTGATCTAGATCAAATCTATTTTTAAAATATTGCCTTTTCGGTATAATGATAATATTTTTGCTTTTACATTGATAAACAAACCTCGTAATTGGAGTAAATAATTAAAGAATTATTTAAAATTATTTGCATAAGAAAGGGAACAACAACCATAATCAAGGAGGGAATATGAGTAATTTCATATCTCGTTTTTTCGTTGTATGCCTCTTGTTAAGTATTGTTACAGAAGTTAGTGCTCAACAAGCACCTGACCGTAATATTGACAAATCAAAACAAGAAGTAAAAAAAGGACAAGACGGTAAATCAAAGAGTGCCTCTAACAAAGGATCTAGCAGACTTCAAAATGATGATACTGCAGCAGGCGCTACAAGCAGTGGTGTTAAAAATAAACCTAGTGGACCAGGAGCAAAAGCTGCCCCAGGTGGTGGAAACAGCGCTAGGATTGGTAACGTAACTACTGCTCAAAAAAGTGGTAAAAAATCTAGAAAAGGTTTTCTTGGAAGACTTTTAGGTAGATCTAATAAATCATCTAAAGCTTCAGGCTCTTCCTCACCAGGGAGACAACCAGGTCAACCTTCAGCTGGAGAACCTAAAGGTGATAAAGATGGGAAAAAAACAGCACCAGGTGAAACCGATCCTAGAGATAGGCCATAATCTGATTTAATTTTTTTCTAATCGATTATTAAAAAAACAGGGTAATGAATAATTACCCTGTTTTTTTTTATATTCAATTTCTATATTAATACACTCTAATACTGAAAAATGAAAAAAATATTTACATATCTTTATATTGTTTTCTGTTCCATAGGATTATCTTCTGAAGTAACGAATCAAGTTAGCGCATCGTATTATAATTATGGTGGTAATTATAATTATGCTTATTATGATGTGTCTTGGTTTTATTCAATTATTGGTGATATCAATAAAGGATCTATAAATCTACCAGATACTGAATTTTCAATTTATTTAAGTAATAGTAAGTCAACCTATGAAGGGTATTTATATACAAATGATGCAAATCTGGTTCTAAAAACAGATCTGTACGCAAATCAAAAATTTTCTCCTTTTTTAATTTTTCAATGGACCTTTGACTCAACAACTGCTTTAGATTATCGTATTAACCCTGGGATAGGTGGTAAAGTTCGTCTTGGCAAAGGTTTTTCCATTAGCTACGCTGGGCTATGGGAAATAGAAAAATATACAGGCTATGAAGAAAATTCATTTTTCAGACATTCATTCAGGCCAAAACAAAAATTTTACCCTAGGGAAGGAATTAAAATTGAAGAACAATTTTTCTATAAACCCACATATAAATTTGATTCTTATTTAATTGAAAATGTCTTCTCAATATTTATAGATACTGTTATCCCGGGTGTTTCATTAAGTATTCAACATAATTATAATTTAAATAGCAACCCTCCCGCTGGTTATAAGAAAAAAGATACTTATGTTGCTTTTGGTTTCTCTTTACAATTATAGTAAATAATTTATTCAAATAACATCTGAGGAGGATGCTATGACGTTTGTTTCACAGAAATCAGTTCTTATTTACATAATAATTTTATCATTCTGTAATGCTCAATCTTATCAAAATGAATCTGCTCATGGACTAGGTGATTATAATGTCCCTTTTTTCAAATCAGGAACATATCGTCCTAATGTGCAGCCGCCAGATGAATTTTTAGGATTTACTTTTGGTTCACGCCCTGTACATCATTACGAAGTTATTGATTACTTTAATTATTTAGATAATCTATTAGACAATATTAATCTGACGGAGTATGGATATACGTATGAAGGGAAACCCCTAGTATACCTTATGATTTCCAGTAAAAAAAATATGGCTAATATTGATAATATTAAAAAATCTATATCATTATTAGCTGATCCAAGAAAAATAAAGGACGCTAAATCAGCTCAAAATATTATTAAAAATACACCTGCCATTGCGTGGATGGCGTATTCTATTCATGGAGATGAACTATCTAGTACTGATGCTGCAGTACAGCTGGCGTATCAATTAGCAGCGGGGACTGATCAAGCAACTAAAAAACTTCTTAAAGAGCTCGTAATCAGTATTGATCCAACGGAAAATCCTGATGGCCGCGAACGATATCTTCAGCAATTACTACAATGGCGAGGTGAAGTTGTAAACTCAGATGCAAATAGCTTAGATCATTCTGGCTTTTGGCCCTATGGGAGAGGTAATCATTATTTATTTGACCTTAATCGCGATTGGTTTGCAACTGTACACCCAGAAACAAAAGGAAGAGTATCTGCAATTTTAGATTGGAATCCTCAGTTTCTTGTTGATTCACATGAAATGGGATCTATGGATACATATTTGTTTAATCCGCCTAGAGCTCCATATAATCCATACATGCCAAAAACAATATTCAAATGGTGGGATAAAATTGCTAAAGACCAAGCTGCAGCATTTGATGCATACGGATGGAGTTATTATACCGGGGACTGGAATGAAGAAGTATATCCAGGCTATGGTAGCTCATGGGGAATTTATATTGGTTTGGTAGGCATTCTATATGAGCAATCTGGCGCAGATGGATCTATAGTAAAAAAAGAAGATGGTACAATAACAACATATAGAGAAACAGTGCATCATCAATTTATTAGCTCTATGGCAAATCTTCAAACTATTGCCAATCAAAAAGAAGAATTACTTAGCGATTATTATAAAAATAGAAAAAAGGCGGTCTCAACAAAAAATGCAGGAAAGGCATTTATTTTTTCTTCTGAGTTAAATAAGACTCGATTAAATGAACTTGCTGAAACTATAAAACGTCAAAAAATTGAAGTCTATTCAAATAAAAACGATATCAAATTGCCTAAAGTAATTAACAGTAGAGGAAAAACCATAACAAGGAAAAATATACCTGCTGGATCATTAATTATTCCTTTAGATCAACCTTTGAATATTCTAATACAAAATATTTTATCATTTGATATCCGTTTAGATACAAAAAGTATGGAAAAAGAAAGAAAGAAACTTTTGAAAGGTCAAGGTTCAACCTTATATGATGTGACAGCGTGGTCTCTTTCTCATGCTTATGGAACTGAAAGTTATTATACTGAAGTCATGCCAAAAATATCCTTAGAGCCTTTTCAAGCTGTTTATAAAAAAGGACAGCTTAAGGGGAAAAATCCAAAATATGGATGGGCAATAAAAAGCGATGATGATCAATTTTACCATTTGCTTGGAAGACTATTAGAAAATAGTGTTAAAGTTTGGTGCGCAAAGGAAGCTTTTAATATTGAAGGAGAATTTTTCCCAAGTGGAAGTATAGTTATTAGAAATAACTCAAATAAAACTATGAAAATAAGTTTTATTAAGGAACTAGCTTCAGAATACGGAATAAATATCTTTGCAATAAATACAGCGCTTGCTACAGACGGACCAGATTTAGGAAGTAGTAATTTTACTATGTTAATTGAACCTAGGATTGCAATAATATCTGGACCACCAACTAGTACTTATAGTTTTGGAGCTACATGGCACTTAATAGATTATAAAATGAAGAGCAGAGCCTCATTAATTAATGCAATGAATTTTGCTTGGCAAGATCTTAGTAAATATAATGTACTTATTCTTCCTAATGGCGGTAGGATGAAAAAGACACTTGGAGATAATGGTATTAATAAATTGAAAGATTGGATCGATGATGGTGGAACATTAATCAGCTATAGTAATAGTGCAGCATTTTTATCTGATTCATCAGTAAGCATTAGTTCTGTTAGACTTAGGCGACAGTCTTTAAATAAATTGGACACCTATGCCTATGATTTATCTATTTTGAAAGAGGCAGAAAACTTATCTATTGATAGTATTGCGCTTTGGGAAGGGGGAAATATTTATGATTCACAAGAAATAATAGAAAATGATAAAAATATTGAAAAAATTAAAGAAATGGATTTATTAGGAAGGAAATTTCGTCCTCAAGGTGCTATTTTAAAAGTAAACATGGATAAAGAGCACTGGCTTTCAGTTGGTTGCAGGGATTTTATACCAGTTTTATATAATACTGGAAATGTTTTTATGGCAAAAAAACCTGTTAATGTTGCAGCAAGATTAGCAGATAAAAAAGATATTAGATTAGGTGGATTATTATGGCCAGAAGCAAAATCACGCATCGCTGAATCTGCGTGGGCTACACAAGAGCGTCGTGGNAAAGGGCAAATAATTTTATTTGCTACTGAACCCCATTTCCGCGGATATTTTAAAGCAAGTGAACGGGTGCTTTTGAATGCAATTTATCTTGGTCCTGGTATGGGAACGAGTCATTCAGTAAGCTGGTAAATTAGTTACCTTAAAAAAATAAATATATAAATAATTATTACTAGTGGAATTTGAAAATTTAATTTTCCATCTTAAACAAAGAATGAATAACGCTCTCCCTGGGGAAGATTCTCATAAAAAGATGAAAGTTAATTTTAGTAATAATACAAAATTACCTTTTTCAAAAAATAAANCTAAGCCTGCAGCTGTTCTTATTCTTNTATACCCTAATAATGATAAAACATATTTTTACTTAACAAAAAGAGCAGATACTGTAAAATATCATAAAGGGCAAATTTCNCTACCAGGNGGATCAAAAGAAAATAACGAAACCTTATTAGATACAGCNCTAAGAGAAACGCAGGAAGAAATTGGGATAGATAAACATGAAATTTCAATACTNGGTAAAATAACCCCTCTATTTATNCCGGTTACAGGCTTTATGATTACTCCATTTGTTAGNTATATATCAAAAAAACCTAAAACAATATTGGATGAAATTGAAGTTGCTGAATTGCTTTCCATTAATATTCGAGATTTATTAAATAATGATATATTAATTATGGATCGAGACATAAATGGATCTAGTGTAAGTATCCCATATTTTAGTTTAAATAATCATCAGGTTTGGGGTGCAACATCAATGGTATTATCTGAATTAAAAGATATAATCCAATTGGTTTAATAATTATTATGAATCGTATAGGNATAGATTTAGGAGGAACAAAAATTGAAGGNATTTTATTATCCGATNCTAATAAAGTTATAGAGCGTAAACGCATACAAACCAAACAAGAAGAAGGTTATAACTCTATTATCAATAGAATAGTAAAATTAATTACTAATATTAGATCAAGATCAGATAAAGAATGCCAAATAGGTATTTGTACACCTGGCGCTCTAGATTTAGAAACAGGGATTTTAAAAAATAGTAATACTACTTGTCTTATAGGTAAATCAATCAAAGTAGATATTGAAAATAAATTAGGGTGTTCTATAGCCATAGATAATGATGCAAATTGTTTCGCAATGGCTGAGGCATTATTAGGCGCAGGTAAGAATTATGATATAATTTTTGGTGTAATAATGGGAACAGGCGTTGGTGGAGGATTAGTATTAAATCGTAAAATACATCATGGCAGATTATTTATTGCTGGAGAATGGGGGCACCAAGTTTTATATCCAAATGGTAGAGACTGTTATTGTGGTAAAAAAGGGTGCGTAGAAACATATTTAAGTGGACCAGCTTTAGAAAAAGATTGGCAAAAAATTTCAAATGAATATTTACCACTAGAAAAAATTATTGAATCATTTGAGAATAGATCAAATAACTTTTATGATAAATGGAAAAATAAATTTCTTGTGAACTTTGGAATTGCTCTTTCTAACGTTATTAATATTATTGATCCGGATATTGTGGTATTAGGAGGCGGTCTTTCAAATATAGATTTTCTGTATGATAAAGGTATATCTTTGATTCAAAAAAATATTTTTAGTAATAAAAAAGATACTCCGATTCTTCCTAATGAATTAGGTGATTCAGCTGGAGTGTTCGGAGCAGCATTACTTAATTAATTACTTTTTTGAACGTGTACGTATTTTCTTCATTGTTTTCCATAGCGCCTTAGGCAGCTTATCTAAATCATTAAATTGACCAGCGCCTTTCAACCATTCACCGCCATCTATAGTTACTACTTCACCATTTATATATCCTGATTGTTCACTTATTAAATATGTGGCAAGATTTGCTAATTCTATATGTTCTCCAAATCGCTTCAAAGGAATTCTATTTTTTAATTTCTTTTTAATATTAAATCCAGGGGGTGCTAATCTTTTCCAGGCTCCTTCAGTTATAAATGGNCCAGGAGCGATTGCATTTGTTCTAATATTATATTTTGCCCACTCGACAGCTAATGATCTTGTCATTGCTAAAACTCCTGCCTTNGCAGAAGCTGAAGGNACCACATATCCAGATCCAGTCCAAGCATACGTAGTAACAATATTTAAAATATTTCCGCTTTTTTGTTTAATCATTTCTTTACCAACTGCAAGTGTACAATTAAATGTTCCAGTGAGAACAATATCTACAACNGCTTTGAATCCACCCGGAGATAGCATCTCAGTTGGTGATATAAAATTACCTGCTGCATTATTTATTAAAATATCAATTTTACCAAACTTATTTAATGAATTTTTTATCATNTTATCTACTTGATCCATATCTCGGACATCACATTGTAAACCAAGACACTCTTTACTAGTTTTTCTAATTTGAGAAGTTGTATCTGCAATAACATCTTTTCTTCTGCTTGCTATAACTAGACTAGCTCCAAGTTCTGCAAAACGTATCGCCATAGATTTCCCTAAACCACTTCCACCTCCAGTAACTAAAATAACTTTATTTTTTAAAATATTTTTTTCAAACATAAAACNCTCGATAAAGAAATAATTTTCCTTCTATTTATTTATAATTGCTTTTATCTCTTTGATATTATAATTGAATAATACTGTGAATATTTTTTCAAAGTTCAAATAATTTGCTATATTGGTATAAATGATTAATTNTTCATCTATTCAANATCCTATTTTATATAAAAAATAAAGAAAAACTATATTGTTAAAAAAATTATTTAAAATTAATCATGGAGAAGGAGTTCCAACNCTCATTCTCTTTTTATATTTTTTNGCATATGTAGCAATAAGCATAACTGGTAGCGCNGCCAGAGATGCATATTTTCTTAATATGGTAGATAGAAAATATCTACCTCTAATGTTTCTAGCAGTTGCTGTAGTACTAACTATAGTAATAGAAATTTATAGTCGTTTATCAAAAAATAAAGATATAAGTACTATAGTAACAGGAACGGGAATCATTTTTGTTATTACTCTTTTAGTAATCCAAANTCAGCTAAAGGGCTGGGTAATTCCATTTCTNTATGTATGGAAAGATGTAATCGATGCNATAATAATTACNCANTTTTGGTTAATTGCCTCTCAAGTATTTGACCCAAGACAAGCAAAACGATTATTTGGGNTACTTGGNGCAGGTGGAGCTTTAGCTGCAATTATAATCGGTTCAAGCATNAAACAATTTGTATCTGCTTTTGGATCAGAGAATCTACTCTTTGCTACTATGAGTTTTCTATTTGTAGTAATTATTATGGCTAATTTGATTNGACCCTATAAAAATGTTAACGATCAAAAGAATCAAAAAAAGGATGCCGATAAAGATTCAAATAAATCCTTCACCCCCTATTTAAAATCTCTTGCAATTATTATTGGNTTAGCCGCTGTGGCTTCAAAAATTGTAGATTATCAATTTAAGATTACTGCAGTTGCTACATTTCCAAATCAAGATGATCTTGTAAATTTCTTCGGACAATANTATGCGGTTACAGGTATCGCAACAATGATAATTCAGCTTTTTATTACAAGTAGGCTTCTGTCAAGATTTGGAATCATTGTTGCTATATTAATTCTCCCANTATTATTTATGTCTGGNTCTATTGGATTTCTAATGTCACCAGTTTTAGCTGCAGTATATATATCAAAGTTCTCTGATCAAGTTTTTAGATTCACATTACATAATGCATCCATTCAGTTATTATGGATACCTGTAAAAAATACTATTAAAACAAGACTNAAGCCTGTAATAGAAGGCTCAATACGTTCGGGACTCGAAGGCGTATCAGGCATATTAATTTTTCTTTCAATAACAATATTTAATGTTCCAATACAGTATCTTAGCTTAGCAATTATTTTAATNGCTNTTTACTGGATTCAAAAATCATTCAAATTAAAAAAATTATATATTAAAGAACTNCAGTCTGCAATTGAAAAAAGAGANCTGAACTTCGAAGAANTAACTCTAGACATCCAAGATGAAGCAATGGTTAAAACAATTTACAGTGCATTAGATAGTGATGATGAAAGCCAACAAATTTTAGCTTTAGATATAATTAAAGATATCCCTCTTACCCCATGGAAAGAATCAATAAATAAGCTGTTAAATAATGGTAGTGTAANAGTAAAAAAAGAAATACTAAATATATGTTATGACGATGAAAATATTATAAGTGATCAAAAAATAATATCTCTCATAAATGAAGATTCTNAGCTTGATCTAGAATCAATTGAAATAGCAGGAAAAAGAAAACTGATGGAAGCATTACCAACAATTAAAGATTATGTTAGTGTAGAAGATAAAGATAAGCAACTTATTGCTGCTGCTGCTATTAGGAATATTGAGCCTGATTCATCAGATAAGGAGAAAAACTTACTATTAGCCGCCTTTGATTCNAGAGATGAAAATATTTGTTCATTGGTAATTAGACAGATGAAAAANGATAATGACATATTTCCAGATGAAAAACTTATACATTATTTAAATGAAGAGTCTTTGATGGTTCGTAATGCTGCTTTAGAAGTTTCAAGGGATAGAATGTCTGTAAAACTTCTTCCACATATAATTACATGTTTATCTGATCCGCGATCAGCAATATCTGCTAGATCTGCATTACAAGTATATGATGATGAAGATGTTGTCAAATTATTGATTGAAAATGTTCTAAACCAAAATATAGAAAAATCATTAAAAATTGGGATTATTCGAATATTAAAAAACTACCCAACAAAAGAATCAATTGATATGCTATTATCGGNTGTAAGTCCAAAAGTCCCACCCGTTCAGGCCGAAGCAGTTGATTCTTTAATACATATTGCAAGAGAGCTTCCATTAGATGAAAAACAAATTGTNATTACAAAAAAAGAATTAATTAAAACATCAAGGTATGCTTATGAAAAAATAATAGCACTTTCCCAAATAGATGATAGTGAACAAAATCAATTACTTAAATATTTACTTCAAAATGAAGTGAGAAAATTAATACCTGTAATTATGAAGCTTGGTATCCTTGATAAACCTCAAACTCCCATAGAAACTTACATTCAATATGTTTTAAATAATGAATCAGAGAAACTTCCTTATGTGCTTGAATTTTTTGAAAATATTTTTTCCTTAGAAGAAAGAGANATTGTTAATTCTCTAATTGATGATTTATCGATTGATGATAAATGCAAAGTAGCTAAAAATAATTTTGATGAACTCACAACAGATCTTAATCAATTCCTAGGATATTATACTGGCACGGTTCAAGAACTAAAAATTGCCTTATCATTGGATTATGCATTACGATTAAACAACCAAGAAATTCTTGGAAAAGTAAATTGGGAAAATCTACCGGAAAGTTTTATCATAAAAGAAATAATTACACGTTACACAAAAGAAAACCCAGATTCTTTGAATACGTGGCCAATAAATGATTATTTGCTAGATTATAGCCAGTTAACAATGTATTCTACANTAGAAAAAGCCATGATTCTTAAAAGNGTTGATCTTTTTGCATCAATACCTAGTCAAGAATTAATTAGAGTAGCCCAAATTGCTGAAGAAGAACAATACGAAACTGATGCCCCATTGTGTAAAGAAGGAGATTTTGGAGACTGTATGTATATTATTGCAAATGGTAAAGTAAAGGTTCATAAGGGTGATCGCACCCTTGTAGAGCTGGAAAAAGGTGCTTTTGTAGGAGATATGGCTTTATTAGATCAGGAACCTAGATCAGCTGATTTGACAACAAGTTCAGAAACTACTCTTCTTAAAATTTCCCAAGATGCATTTTATGAATTAATGAGTAGTAACTTTGAAATTATGAATGGAATACTAAAAATAATATCTAGTCGCTTAAGAGAGGCTCANGCGAAACTTTAATTACCATCNAGGATGCTATCGACNGCATCTTTTTTCTTTTTATCAATAGTTTCNTCNATTGATTCTTTACTATCATTAATTATCTCCTTTGCCTTCTTNCCGACTTCATTCAATTGATTAGGGTCAAATTCTTTACCAGTNTATACNAGATATGCAATATATATAATAAAGATTGCAATAATAACCATGCTGAGTTTTAGTAGTTTTTTAACAAAACTAAATAGGACAATAAATGCAAGAACTAGTGCTATTGCTAAATGAACTGGGTTTAGAGCAAAATATTCAATTATCTTTTCCATCGAGAGCCTGGAGTTTCTTACGGTTTATTAAACCAGTTTTATCTTCAAAATATTTAATTAATTCCATTATTCTTGGATCATCAGGCATGTCCTGTGTCATTGAAATTGTTGAAATCAAGTGATCTTCAATTTTCTTATATCTGCTAAGTTTTAATTCAATTAAACCTACATAATAACCTTCCCTTCCAGCTTGACTAATAAGAATGTCATTTACAAATACAGGTTCTTTGGGTACAGTTTGACTATGAGCACCTATGATAACATCAATGCCTTTTAGAGATTTGGCTAAGACCTGATCCTGTTCAAATCCTTGATGGCTAAGTAAAATAATTATATCCGTGCGTGGTCTAATTTTTTTAACGATATCATTAACAGTGGAAGTAGGATCTGTTAAAATAATAGAATCCTTAATATTTTTAGGGTAATACTTCAAGGCATTATTGCCCATTATGCCAATGAGACCTATACTTAGTCCACCACGTTTTACTATCTTATATTTTCGTAAAGATGGTATAGATGGTGATTCCAGGTTTGATAGAATAATTGTTGAATTAAGCTTAGGGAGTACATTATTCAGAAATTTTTGATCACGAGTTATTTCCTGATCACCCAATAAAATTCCATCATATGGAATTGTTGCATATGCTTCACATACTAAACTATCCTTGAGTAGTTTTTTTGACATTGTAAAAAAATCACCTGCATCTAAAATAACTGTTCTAGGATTTGAATTAATAAAGTCTTCAATATATATAGATCGCTTTTCAATAGACCCTAATGGATTATCTGGGCAATAACAATTTTCAAGAGCTCCATTTGTATTATTTGTATGAATAATAAACAAACTGGCTTGACTATACAGATTAGCTGTAAGTATAATTAAAAATAAATATATAAATCGTACTAGCATGATAAACATAAATTGACTTTAATGAGTATAGAATTCAAGTTAATTTTCAAAATAAAGTTGAATATATATCACGAATAATTGTATGCGAAATTTACTATTAATAATACTTTTTATTTCAAACCTAGGAATATCGCAGGATATATATCCAGCTGATACATTAATAAGTTCTCAAAATTCAAATTTTCTTGAAAAAGCTACTATCTTACCTATTTCAGCATGGCAACGCTTGTCATACAATTCAAATTTATTATCCTGCCAATTTTATCCAAGCTGTAGTAACTATGCCGCTATTGCCATCAGTCAACGTGGAATATTTGTTGGTTCGGCTATAGCAGCTGATAGAATTGTACGGTGCAATCCCTTTGCTTTAGATTATCATTATGATTTAAACGGTAAGTTTCATTATCCTGATTACCGCTTGATCGATCCACTTCACATAATTGACTCAAAAAATAATTCAAATAAATCTCCCCTAATTGCAGCTGGGCTATCTACTATATTACCTGGATCGGGAAGAATGTATGCAGGTCGGTTTCGAGATGGATTAATGGGCTTATGGATGATAGTAATTTCTAGTACAGCAGCATATAGCTCTTTCCAAGAAAATAAAAACAATAAAGGAAATTTTTTTAGTATTATAACTTTATTGTTTTACACTGGGGAAATTTATGGTGCATATAGAACTGCAAAATATTATCAAGTTTCTAATAATAAATAAAATTTAAGTTGAAAAGTTTGAGCCGGGTATGGGATTCGAACCCACCTACTACTGATTACGAATCAGTCGCTTGAACCATCTCAGCTAACCCGGCATTATTTTATTATGGTAAATTTAGTAAAACAACACATTAGGAATATTTATAAAAAAACCTCTATAAAATCCAGTGATTTATAGGTTAAAATTTATTAAGTGAAAATATTACTATAC
>NZXJ01000027.1 GCA_002701945.1 Fidelibacterota bacterium | reverse complement strand
ATTGAACGTGCAAAAAAAGTAAAACTCATTATTGCTGATGTTGATGGAGTTTTAACGGATGCCACTATTTATAAAGGTAATAATGAAATTAATAATATTGAATTAAAGAAATTTTCTGTCCTTGATGGAGCTGGTGTAGCTTTAGCTCGATTATTAAATTTTCATATTGCTATTATTTCTGGGAGGAGATCTCTTGCTACTGAGTTACGTGCGCAGGAATTAAAAATTGATGATGTTTATAATGGTACTCTAAACAAAATGAAGCCTTATAGTGAATTAAAGTTAAAATATANTTTATCAGATGAAAATTGTGCNTTNATAGGTGATGATATNATTGATATNAGTNTAATGGAACAAGTTGGAGTGCCTATTGCTGTTGCAAATGCGTACCATTTAGTTAAAGAAAAAGCAATTTATACAACATCATTATGTGGTGGAGATGGCGCATTTCGTGAAGCAGTAGATTGGATTGTGATTTGCCAAGGGCGTTATGAAGAAGGAATTCAATTAATGAAGAATTCTTTATTATCAAAATAAATTATGAGAGTTTTCATATTACTATTNATTATAAATGTAAATTGTTCAAATATTGANCATGAGACAAATATAGATTCAAGAGAAGGCTTGCCAGATCAGGAAAGTTGGAATGTAGAAATTACTTTAACTGATGAAGGTGTAATGAGAGCNCTTGTTAAAGCAGGNCATCTAGAAAAATATAATGAAAAAAATTATATTTTTTTGAATCAGAACGTAGATGTTGATTTTTTTGACGAACAAGAGATACATACTACTAATTTAAAATCAATGATTGCTGAGATTGATGAAAAGACAAACTTTATGACGGCAATTGAAAATGTNGTAGTTGTTTCGGATAGTGGTGTAACTCTTTATACTGACACATTGAAATGGGATTCAAAAAAAGAAATTATTTACACTGCTTCTCCAATAGTCTTAACTACAGAAAAGAATGATACTCTTTATGGAAGTGGCTTTGAATCAGATGTAGGCTTAAATCATTGGAAAATACTATATCCATCAGGTGTGACGAATCAGAAAAATGGATAGAAATCATAAACAATTACGCGCTGAAGNCCTGTATAAACAATATGGTAATCGTTGGGTAGTATCTGATGTTGACATTGAAGTTAAAAAAGGGGAAATAATTGGTTTGCTTGGGCCAAATGGAGCTGGTAAAACGACAACCTTTTATATGATAACTGGCATGATAAAGCCATCTAAGGGAAATATTTTTTTAGATGATAAGGATATAACTTCTAAAGCTATGTATCTTCGCGCAAGAAGTGGTATTGGATATTTAGCTCAGGAACCTTCAATNTTTGGGAAATTAACTGTCGAAAANAATCTAAAGCTAGTNCTTGAAATGTCTGGACTTACTAAAAATGAACAAAATGATAAAATAGAAAGTTTATTGGATGAAATGTCTATACAGCATATAAGAGACAGTATGGGTGCTAATTTATCCGGTGGAGAGCGACGNAGAGTTGAAATTTGTAGAGCTTTNTCTATGGATCCTGATTTTATACTACTNGATGAACCTTTTGCTGGAGTTGATCCAATTGCTGTTGAGGATATTCAGTCAATAGTTAAATCTTTAAAGGAAAAAGAAATAGGTGTTTTAATTACNGATCANAATGTAAGAGAAACTCTATCTATTACAGATAGGTCATATTTGTTATTTAATGGTGTGATTTTAAAATCAGGGACATCTGAGTTTTTAGCAAATGACGAAGAAACCCGCAAACTTTATCTAGGAAAAAGTTTTCGTTTGAATTAATTATTATGCTTAAGCAAGAATTACAGCAAAAACAAAGTCTATCACCCCAACAAATTTTAGAAGCAACATTATTACAATTAAATAATTCTAGCTTAGATAAATATATTTTAGAAGAATTTGAAAAAAANCCTATTCTTGAGCCTTCTGAAACAGTTAGAGATGATAGTGAATCAAATTTGAAAGAGGATGAAAATGANGATTGGGATGATATNTATGAAGCCAATCAAATTTATGAGCCTAAAAAAGATAATTCTTTTCAGATTTCTNCAGAAAAAAACCTGCTGGAAAAGATAATTGATCAAATACATGATCTTGACTTAAANCCNCTTGAAAAAACAATAGCAGAAGAAATCATTTATAANCTAGATGATAGAGGTTATTTATCTATTGATTTATTTTTAATTGCTGATCGATATGGAAAAACTGAAAAAGAAATAAATCATATTTTATATAAAGTTCAACANCTTGATCCNCCAGGGTTAGCTTCAAAGGATTTACAGCAATGTTTAATATTACAATTAGATGATAATAGAGATTCATTTGAATATAAAATAATAAATGAATATTTTGAGGATTTTATCAATAANAGATATAATCGAATATCTAGAAAAGAAAATATTTCACCTAAAGAACTTTCCATTTCCATTAAAAAATTATCAAAATTAAACCCGAAACCAGGCCTTGGTTTACAATATGTTAATGATGANTCAATAATTCCTGATTTAATTTTAAATAAAAGAAGTAACCAATGGGACATTATTGTAAATGATAGTTGGATCCCGCCAATAAATATAAGTAAAACATATAAAGATATGATAAGTGATTTAGATGCTCACAATAAAAAGACAAAGAGTTTTCTAAAAAATAATTTTAATAAAGCAAAATGGGTTATTGNAGCTATTGATCAGCGCAGAAAGACGCTTTACATGGTAATGCAACAGATAATTATTTATCAACAAGAATTCTTTAATGGAAATATTGACACGCTTAAACCTATGAGACTTAAAGATATATCGGATATTATTGGATTAGATGTATCTACTATNAGTCGTGCTACAAGAGGAAAGTATGTAGAAACTCCATACGGTATATTTGAATTGAAATATTTTTTTACAGAAAATCATCTTCTATTTGATGGTGAAAAAATAAGTGTAAGTAAAGTTAAATTAACATTAAAGAAAATTATTGATAATGAAGACAAGAATAATCCGTTAAGTGATGATGATTTAAAAGAATCATTATTAAAATTTGGNTATTCAATTGCAAGAAGAACTGTAGCAAAATATCGTGATCAATTGAACTTGCCAGTGGCTCGATTACGAAAAAAGATTTAATAAATAAAGGAGATAACATGGCAGCAAAAAGAATAATAATTGGAGACAGTGAAATAAGTGTCCCAGATAAATTATTATCAATGGGCGTTTTACCAACAATTGGAATAGCAATAGTTATATGGTTATTATTAGGTTTGTATTCAGTCGGCCCNGATGAAGTTGGCGTAGTGCAAAGATTTGGAAAATATNATCGAGTTGTANGCTCAGGNTTAAATTATCATATACCCTATCCTATTGAGACAGTAAAAACTCCTAAGGTAACTGAAGTCAAGAGAATTGAAATAGGTTTCAGAACTGTTGGGAAGAATCAATATAGAACCATTGAGCAAGAGAGTTTAATGTTAACAGGTGATGAAAATATTGTGGATGCAGAATTGATTGTTCAGTACAAGATCAAAGATCCAATAGATTACTTATTTAATTTTATTGGACCAGAACTAACTTTACGCGAAGCATCTGAGGCATCTTTAAGAACGGTAATAGGAAGGCATAATATTGATGAAGCACTAACTTCTGGAAANTTAATGATTCAAGAAGAAACGAAAGAANTACTTCAAATAATATTAGATAAATATGAAACTGGAGTTATTGTTGTTGCAGTTCAATTACAGGATGTTAGTCCACCAAAGCAGGTCATAGATGCTTTTAAAGATGTTGCATCAGCCAAAGAGGATAAAAATAGAATGATTAATGAAGCTGAAGGATATAGGAATGATGTAATACCAAAGGCGAGAGGANAAGCTCAAGCTATGATTCGTGAATCGGAAGGATTTCGTGAATCAAGAATTAAAAGAGCNGAAGGAGATGTTGCTAAGTTTAAAGCTATTGTTAAAGAATATACNAAAGCAAAAGAAGTAACGAAAGAAAGGCTGTATTTGGAAGCNATGGAAGAGATACTTCCAGGAATAGATAAATATATTGTTCCAAATGGAGAAGATGGCAATTTATTAAATCTTTTAAATCTTACTGGGACGAAAGGAGCAAAGTAATGAAAAGATTATTTCTTATTTTAATTATTTTATTAGTTGTTGGNACTTTAAGTACAGTTTTTACAATTGATGAAACAGAGCAAGTTGTGATATTACAATTTGGACAACCAGTCCGCATAATTAAGGAGCCGGGATTAAATTTTAAATTGCCAGCGCCNATACAAGTTGCCCAAANTTTTGATAAGCGTCTGCTAGAATATGATGTTCCCCCAGAAGAAATATTGAGTAAAGATAAAAAATCTTTGATTGTTGATAACTATGTTCGTTGGAAGATAATCGATCCTCTTTTATTTCTTCAGACTGTTCAAACTNAACCTATAGCAAAAACTCGTATTGATGANATAGTCTATTCAGAATTNNGAAGAGAATTAGGTACTCATTTTATGTCTGAGATAATAACAGAAAATAGAGAAATAATTATGGAGACCGTAACTAAGCAAAGTGCTATAGCAACAAAACCNTATGGAATTGAAGTTGTNGATGTACGNTTNAAGAGAGTTGACTTACCACAGAATAACGAAGAATCAATATATAGAAGGATGCANGCAGAGAGAATCCGCCAAGCAAATAAATTTAGGTCAGAAGGAGAAGAAGAATCTCAGAAAATCAAAGCTTCAACTGATAAAGACAAGACAATTATATTAGCTAATGCATACAAGGAAGCAGAAGAAATAAAAGGAGAGGGGGAAGCAAAAGCTGTAGATATATATGCTNAAGCCTTTTCTAANGATCCAGAGTTCTATGAGTTTTATAGATCACTAGAAGCCTATAAGAAAATAATAGATAAAAAAACNACTTTAGTTCTTCCTTCAAATTCAAATTTATTTGAAACNCTAAATAAATAAATGAATAATCATTTTTTACATATTAATGATTTTTCATCTGATGAGTTATTAGATATAATGAATCTAGCAAAAGATTTAAAGGAAAAATTTCGCAATCGTGAAAATTATAAAGTTTTTTCTAACAGATCTCTAGCTATGATTTTTGCTAAGCCTTCAGCTAGAACAAGAATATCATTCGAAACAGGGTTTGAATGGCTAGGTGGACATGCATTATTTCTTGGACCAAATGATATTGGTATTGGTAAAAGAGAAGCAATAAAAGATATTGGAAGATTATTAAGTCGATATAATGATTTNGTTATGGCCAGNTTATTTGATCATAAACATATGCTTGANCTTGCNAGNAGTTCAAGTATTCCAGTTATTAATGGTTTAACTGATTATAATCATCCATGTCAAATAATGAGTGATTTATTTACTATCTGGGAACACAGGGGGTCTTTAGATGATTTAAAAATTTCTTACCTGGGTGATGGAAATAATATTGTNCATTCTTGGCTAGAATTAACACAAAAATTTCCAATTGATTTTGTTTGCGCATGTCCAGCAGGATATGAACCAGATAAAAACACTTTGGATAANTCAACTGAAATNGNTTTATCAAAAATTACTGTAACAAATGACCCTCTTGATTCAATTAATAATTCTGATGTTATTTATACTGATGTTTGGGCATCTATGGGTCAGAAAGAGGAAGCAGCAATTAGAGAAGAAATTTTCCAACCCTTTCAAATAAATCATACTATAATGTCACAGGCAGGAGAAAATGCAAAGTTTATGCATTGTTTACCTGCTGAGAGAGGAAGAGAAGTAACTGATGAGGTAATGGAAGCTGATTACTCAATTGTTTTTGATCAAGCTGAGAACCGTTTACATATACAAAATGCAATTATGGTTACCCTGTTAAAATAAAAAACTAATTAATTTTATTTATTATAGCCCTTAAGTCAAAATTGACAATAAGATCTTTAATATTATTTATACCATTTTGAATATTAAAGACCCAGAACCCTGAAGATGGTTCTCTTATAACTGCAATATATAGATTTCCCCTGATTTTTGGTTCTTCAGGGTTGTTTGTTACTACAATTTTTCTCAATAAGATATTTTCACTCAAGTTTGTTGATAGTTCTAATGCCCTTATCAGATCATCTTTATTATTAGCTACAATCTTTAATCTATCAAAAGCTAAGAAATTTCGATTTGTCATTGATAAATCTTCAATTTCAGTGTCTATTGGATAATCTTCAAAGATTATTTTTAAATCTTCTATAGTTAACCAATTTTTATCAGCTTGTTGATCATTTGTATACAAGATATAATCATAAATATTTTTAGTTCCACTGCAACAGAATAATTGGTCTTGGTAAAAAGAAATTTCATTTCCATTTATTAATAAAATAGGATTAATAGTATCATTGTTTGCTATTTCTAAATGCAGTGTCATATTTAAAACTTTAGCTTCAATCAAAGAGCTATCAGGTATTCCATTAATAATTGAGTTGACTGTAGTAGCCATTGAATATGATTCTTTTGATAATTTTAGGATATGATCCCTATAGTTAATTGTTTGAGGATATTCTTTAGAAAATATCCAATATGCAAAAGCTATTACAGCAATTGTAAATAATGTCCATGTAACTATAGAGCTTTGAGTAACAGGTTTTTCGGTTTCTGTATCTTCTTTATTTTTTTCAAGTTGTTTAACATCTGAAATAAATTCTTCTTCTTTTTGTTCTGATTCAATTTGAGGTATTTCCATCCCCTCTTCATATTGTGTAATACCTGGTTCGTTAAATAAATTAATTAAAGGAAGCTTATCTATTGTTCCTATAATTGAAGTAAGCACATTTAAATGAAGAACGGAAAGATTTTCAAATGACACTTCTCCACTCAGATTCACTCTGTCAAAAGGTTGCAGCATTGGTGAGTCAGTATATTGTCCTTCACGTTCCCAATATTTTCGTCTACCAGCACTAAGTTGATTAATATAAGCTATATCATAACCGAGCCAATCTGATTCACCTTTTAAATACAGGTCTAACCTTTTTAATAATGTATTTATTGAGCGCTTACGACCCCTAATGGATTGGATGTGAGGAACCTTTTTTATAAATCGAATTTTTGCCCAACCTACTTCTTGTTTGTATCTGTAAAATAGTTCATACGATAAACCAGAAGATTTCACTAATATAATATCACCTTTATCTTGAGCGTTTAATAGAGCTTCTGAGTTAGTTCCCATCCATGTAGGCTTAGCACCCTGTTCAGCTATAGTTAGCTTAAGAGTTCCAACCACATTTGATGGTATTAATGTCTTTCTTACATAATTTTTATCTAGTTTATCAGATTTAATCCAATACCCTAACGTATTGAAATGAGATGCTTTTCCTCCCCATCTATTTTCAGAAATCCACTCAAGATATTGTCTTGTTTCTGGAGCTATTAAGTCCTTATCTAGAGTAATAAATTCTTGATGTACAATCCAATCAGGGATTGTTAACAGAATTTCTTTACCAACCATATCAATATGCATGGATAATTTGCTAAATTCATTTCCAAGCATTGCTGTAAACTCTTCAGTCCCTGGCTTAAACTCTGAAAGAGGAGTTTTTAAAGGAAGAGAGCCAACTAAGTCAATTGATTGTGAACCAGCTATTGTATCCCATTGAGCATAGTGAATGTGATTTTCAGATAGTATGAGACTTATCATAATTATTTTAAGTGAAACACCTGTTTATTTCTGATTATAATACAATTTCATAAAATCATACAAATATAATATATAATTGCAAGGTTATTAAGGGAGGCTACCCTGTATAGAAATTAACGTTTAGTTTTTAATCTAGAATTTTTCTTAGGAGAAATTTTTTGTAAGCTTCTGACTTTTGAACTACCTTTAGTAAGGATAGTACCTTTGTATTGGGCTCCTGCATTTATAATTATTTTATCAGATTTAATATCTCCAACCATACGACCTGATTTATTAATTATTACTGTTCCTTTAGAATTAACATTACCAACTAAAGTTCCACTTAAAACAAGATTTATAGATTTTATATCTGCTTTAACTATACCTGACTTTTCTATAGTTAAATTTTGAGATGTTTGAAGAACGCCCTCCAAACGACCAGATATAATTATATCTTCATCTCCAACTAGTTTTCCATTAAATGAAATATCTTTATGAAGAGTAGTAATATTTTCTTGAACTTTTTTATTCATTTTATTTTAGATGTTAATATGAACACTTCCTTTGATCGTTGCCCCATCCTCAATAAGTATTCTTGAAGTTTTTGTATCTCCAGTTACAGTAGAGTCTTCCATATAATGCACGTTACCNGTTGAAGAAATGTTGCCTTTGACCTCACCTGATATTTTTACATTATTTGCATGAATATCAGCTTTTACAATAGCATCTTTTTCTACTAAAATACTTCCTTCAACTTTTATATTTCCATTAAGTTTACCTTTAATGATTAAACCATCTTTTCCGGTTAATTCACCATCGAGAAATAATGATTTTCCAATAGTTGTTTTTGGCATAATTAATTAATACCTCTCAAAATAGTTATAGGTCTTTTGGTAATTCAACATTCATATTTACTGTACCCGAATAGTCGGCTCCATCTTCAATTATGATTTGATTTGTTTCAATTGGACCTAAGACGCTCGCTGTCGATTTTATCAAAACACCATTATCTGCATTAACTTTTCCTTTAAGTTTTCCGGATACAGTTAATCTAGAAGCTTGAGTATCTGCAGCAACATTACCTATCTCTGTAATGGTTAGGTTCCCTTTTACAGATAATTCACCTTCTAATTGTCCATCTATAATAAGGTCTCCATCACATGATAAAGTACCATTTACACGGATATCTCCCTCAATATTACTAATAGGGTCAGACATAAATTACTCCTGAATATTTCCCTTTTTACCTCGGTTATTATGCATTTTTAATCATATATATGTTTATGATTAAAAATCATTACTCTAAAATATTAACAATACAAAGGAAATACAAGTCATTGCCTATAATTTATATAAAATAGAAAATAACTTATGGTAATAAACTAAAAGATAATTATTAATTAATTTAATAGAATCAAATAAAAAGAATTAAAAAGTACGAACCCAACGGATTGCATAAGTTCTATATCCAACTTCTGGTATACTTGGTTTTTGAATTGTTATTTTGAAGCTAGCAGTTTCTCCAGGGTTAAGAGAAGTATCGCTAATAACACCAGATTTATATGTTATCATATTACCATCTACAAATGCAGAATCAACTACAATCAATTTAGTTGAGGGAGACCAAAGCTTAGCCTCTGTTCGTACAAAATCAGCTCTTATCTCCCCAGTATTAATAACTGTACCAATAATTTCTTCTCTATCTGGAAATACATTTACATTTGGTTCGCCTACTAGTTCAACTTTTGGACCGGGAGGAAGCTCCTGTTGAACCGAAATAACTTTATCTTTAGTTATTGCCAAACGTCCTAGAGTCGTCTGAATAAATAATTCATCTGAATTTTCATCAATAATTTCACCCATAACTACTGTCCCATTTGTTAATTCTATTCTATGTTGCATATCAGGAACTTTGATGAGATTGATGATATCTTGATTTAATGTTGGCATCGATTGAAACTTTTGAAGAAGGCTTACCATTGCTCTGAGTGAATCAATTTGACTTTGTAATTCTTTAATATCTGAATCGTAATTAAAAAATGGTTTACCAACCGGTAGAAGAGATAGAGTATCCTTATCATCACGCAAACTTGGAATTGGGATTAGATTAGTATCAAGTATACTTGAATCAAAACTTTTATTTGTATCAATTAATGCTTCACTCGTTTTATTATCTGTCATAGTAGTGTCTTGACCAATTAAAAAATTAATAATTAATAAAAACAATATTCTTTTATGGTACAAGATATTGACTCTCTTTCATATGAGCTGTAAACGCTAGCCGACGTAATTCTTCATGATAAGAATCTTGTTGACCAAGCCTTCCAATCATTTGAATAATAGAACCATGCAAAGTATAATTTTTAGCATCGCCTAAAAGTGGTAAAAATCTAGGTATAACATTTGGATTNTTTAANCCNCCTAGACTTTCTATAGCTTTTTTTCTTAAATCAAGTGGTAAATCTTCAGTCAAACCAATCTCAATAATGGCTTTAAAAACTTGAGGATCATCAAAGTTTCCAAGNGCTTCTANCAANGTATTTAATAAACTATAATACTCACCTCTACCAGCATTATATGTATTTAAAAGGGCTAACACTAAATTTTCTTGCCTAACTCCTTTCATAGTTTTCAATGCAAATTCTCGAACTTCAAGATTAGTAGCTGGGTCATCTAAGAGTTCAGCAAAAGCGTTCGCAACATCAGCAGGATCTTTTTTACCAAGTATTTCTACAGCACGATTTCTTACTCCAATCTTTAAACTTGTATTCTTTGCNATACTTACTAGAATAGGGACAACTTCTTCNGTTCCAATAGCTCCCAATGTTTCAGTTAATAATAAATCAGTACGTTCAACATTTGCATGTGCGATTTCATACAGATCAAGTAAAGCTAATACCTGGTCTTCAACGCGAATTTTGTTCAAACTTCTTACTAAAGTCATGTGTAAACTGTTTGTTTTTAATTCAATATTCTCCATTCCTTGGATCATNGCTTCAGCTGCTTTTGGATTTTCTCTAAACTTTGCTAATAACTTTATTGATTCTTCCATAAACGTTATATCTAAAGCCGCTCCACTTGCAACNGCCTGAGCAATAGCATTAAGTGCTGTTGGATGTTGAGANTCTCCTAAAACTCGACCAGCTTCTATTCTTGCTTCAAATGGNAAACTACTATCATTATATATTGAAATTAATTCTTCCAATGCTTGAATTCGTCCATCTTCATANGCTATTCTNAATTTATCTATTAGTTCAAAAGTNACACTAGGCCCTTCATCTTNATCGCCGGGGAATATTTTCTTAATTAATGAACAACTACTGAAAATAAATAAAGTTAAGAATAAAANGAGTATATGTTTAAGAGGCTGCATCTTCCTTCCATTTCAANAATGAAAGTTCATTGCCATCAAAATATCCGTAAGTAAAAAAAGAAAGCCAATCACCTAAAATAATTAATTTTCCATTTTCTACTGATTTATCAACAGCTTGATGATAATGACCTAAAATTAGATAATCAAATCCCTGATTAATTTTTTCATGAGCTAAAGAAGTCATTTCATTCAGAACTTTTTGATTGTATTCTTTAGAATGATCATAATGCTTGCCCTTTTTTGAAATCCAATCAGCAATTCGATAACCAATATTTGGATGTATCCATCTATAAGCCCAAGTAAATAGTTTACTTTGTATTATATATTTCAAAAGACGATAACCATGATCCCATGAAAGATATCCATCACCATGTGAAATGTAGAATTTTTTACCATTTAATTCCAGAGTAACATCATTACGATATGTTTTCGTAGTGATTTGTTTTTCAATAAAATCCATAACCCAATAATCATGATTACCTAATACGTAATGAATTTCAACTCCTGATTTTTTAAGTGAAAATAAATGATTATATAAAGAAAAATATTTTTTTGGAATTACGTCTTTGTATTCAAAATAAAAATCAAATAGATCACCATTGATAAATAACGTACCTCCAGTATTAGATACATGATTAAAAAAACTTTCTAGATGTTTACTGGTTTTAGGATAATTAGCAGACGATTCGTCCATGAGATGGATATCTGAAATAAAATATATTGGCAAATTCATTGTATTTGAAACTAAACTTTAAATTTCTGCATAGGCAATCTATTTCAAATTATGTTATTTTTAACTTTAGATAATTTAATAGTGTCTAATTTTTGAATCTTCTAGATTAAATTATAGTATTAAAATTATGATTAGGTTAATAACAATTACAGTATTGTTGGGTGTAAACTTATTAATTGCCCAATCTTTTGGACAAAATAAAGTTCAATATCGCAACTTCGACTGGTCATTCATTACATCACCGCATTTTGATATATATTATTATGGTGATGCCTCAGACTTGGCACAGTATACAGCAGAAAAAGGAGAAGAAGCCTACGAGCAAATATCTAAGCATTTACGCTGGACTCTAAGAAAACGTGTACCAATAATTATTTATCATTCTCATAATGATTTTCAACAAACAAACGTTGTACTTCCTTACATGCGAGAGGGTATTGGAGGTGTAACAGAATTATTTAAAAATAGGGTTGTCATTCCTTTTGAAGGGGATTACGCACAATTTCGCCATGTCATTCATCATGAACTTGTTCATGCATTAATTAATGATATGATTTATGGTTCTGCACAAAATGTATATTCGGGAAGAGTAAGATTGCGTGTTCCCTTATGGGCTAACGAGGGCCTAGCTGAATACTTATCAATGAATTGGGATACCCAATCTGATATGATATTAAGAGATCTTGCAGTACATGAAGATATGCCAACGGTGCAACAATTAGAATCTTTTTTAGCTTATAAAGGAGGACAGTCTGTTTGGAGATTTATTTCTCAAAAGTATGGTAGAGAAAAAATTGGAGAAATTTTCACATCTATGAAGTTTACTCAAAATGCTGAAAAAGGATTTGATAAGGCCATTGGTATGGACTATGAATCGTTAACAAAGCAGTGGCATAAATATTTAAAGAAAGAATATTGGCCAGATATTGATGGTAGAGATGAAATTGAAGATATTTCAATTAGGTTAACTGATCACAAGAAGAAAAATAATTATTATAATATTGCTCCAGCAATTTCTCCAGATGGAAGTAAAATAGCTATACTTGAAGATAAATCTGGATTCGCAAATATTACGCTTATTGATGCAATAGATGGTAAAAAGATCAAGAGATTAGTTAAAGGCAATCGATCAATAGACTTTGAAGAATTAAAATGGCTTCAACCTGGAATTTCTTGGTCCCCAGATAACAAAAAGATTGTAATTGCTGCAAAAGCAGGCGCACAAGATGCACTTTATTTAATTGATGCAGAAAAGCCAAATAAAAAGGAAAAACTTACTTTTGATCTCGATGGAATATTCTCTGCTTCGTGGAGCCCGGATGGAAGTTTATTAGCCTTTGTTGGTAATAAAGTCAGTTCAAGTGATATTTATCTTTATGATATAAATAATAGAACTTTAAAAAATTTAACTAACGATATTTACTCTGACTCTGAACCAACTTGGAGTACGGATGGGAATAAGATTGCTTACGTTTCCAGTAGAGGTAAAGCTAAAGATGAATCCCTAATTGATATATCATCTTTTCAAACAGATATTTACTCGATTGATATATCTAATAATTCAATAGATAGAATTACATATTCTGATGC
>NZXJ01000026.1 GCA_002701945.1 Fidelibacterota bacterium | reverse complement strand
ACTGGTTTTGTATTTAAACCAAATGCACATTATTTTCGTCCAGGGTATAGCGCAAAGGATTATATTGCCTTAAGTGGCGGTTCGCTTGATGTTGGTTCATCAAAAAGAGTTAAAATATTGAGGAAAGATGGAAGAATATTATTGAGAGCTTACAATGAGATTGTTGAACCTGGTGATATTATTGATATACCAGAGACATTAGGAAGTGTTATTTTTGGGAATACTGGTTTCGTTCAAGCTTTGACATCAATTGCAACATTATTACTAGCATATCAGGCAACACTAAGATGAGTATAAATTTATCACCACACGAAAAGAAAATTTTATCTCTTGTAGATAAATACCCTTCAATTATTGATGATCCTCTTGAAAGAAAACGTGTTGCAGAATTGAATGGCATGTCTGAAAAAACTCTTCGTAATAGGTTAGCAGATTTAAAAAGATATGGAATAATTGGTAATAAAAATAGAGTACGTAATTATAATTTAAATGAGGACGAAAGCTTTCTAGGAACTTTTCTCCTCTTTTGGAAAAGTAGAAAATTCATTTTTAAGAGTGTTGCCATTGTGTCAATAATTTCTATAATTGTATCTCTTTTATTACCAAAGTGGTATACGTCAAAAGCTGTTGTACTTTCATCAGGTGCTGGACAATTTAATTTTTTATCTTCTATTTCTCCAATTCCTGTAGCAGACTTTGGATTATCAACTATTAATGAAGATATAAATAATTTTATTGCAATTCTCCAAAGTAGAACGGTAAAAGAATACATGGTGAAGAAATTCAGTTTAGTTGATAGGTACAAGCAAAAAGATATTGAATTTGCTATAGAGGCATTTGAAGAGAAAATGGAATTGGAAGTCACAGAAGAAGGAACATTGGAAATCTCCATAATTGATAAAGATCCATTAATTGCTAAAGAAATGGTAAATGAAGTCCTTTTTATGTTGGATGAGATTAATCAAAGTATTGGAAGGGAGGCTGGTAAGTATAATAGAGAATTCTTAGAAGATAGAATAAATATAAATAAAAAAGATCTTGAAAAAGCTGAGCTTGCTTTGAAAACTTTCCAGGAAAAAACAGGCATTATTGATTTAGTGGCACAGTTATCAAGCACAATGCAAATGAGTGCACAAGCGTATAATTCAATATTTGAAGCATATACAGCATTATACGCAAAAAAGGTTGAGACAGAAACAGAATTAGCAGTAGCAAAAACAACTTTATCAAAAAGTAATCCAACAATAATGCAACTAGAAAAATTACTTGATGAACAATCAATTCAACTTGAGCAGTTAATGATTAAATTAGATGAGAAATTACAATATTTATTATCAAATATTTCACCTACACAAATTGATACTATACCAAATATTGAGTTTTCAGTTTCTTTCAATACGTTACCTTCTTTAGGATTAGAAAATGCTAGATTAATTCGAGAAGTAGAATTGCAAAGCGCTATTCAAGAAATATTGATACCTCAATTTGAACAAGCAAAGTTGGAAGAAACAAATAATATTCCAACACTTCAAATAATTGACAAACCTAAAATTGCATTAAACAAAACCAAGCCAAAAAGATCATTAATTGTAATTGCATCCACAATTATGAGTTTAATAATGTCTTTATTATTTATTTATACTGATCATAGAACAAAGGATTTTAGACAAGCTATTAAACAAAACAAGTTGTAATGCCCTTGCTTACAATCTTTTCTTTGGCTCAAATAATATTTTTTATTATAGGTATTAATACATCACCAGTAGTAATGATTATTCTGCCACTTGGATTAATTATTTTTTGGTGGCTAATAAATAATCCTGCTATTTCTTTAATGTTCTTAAGTCTAACAGCAATTATCAAAGGATATTTAATTAATTATCATCCTATTTTTGAAATTATTGATATTACAGTTATCGCGACTATTATTATTTGGATTGGATTAATAAAAATGTTTATTAATGATGGATGGAATATTTCAAAAAACCTAAAAGAAGTTATTTATCTATTTTTATTCTTTGGTATTATACTTGGTTTATCATATTTATACACTCCATCGCCAGAATATGGATTAATGAAAATAGTACGTTTCAATACCTTTGCTCTAACTATGTTTTTAACCCCTTTTATCATAATTAAATCACCAAAAGAATCAAAAAGACTCTTATACTATTTTTACTTTCTATTAGCAATAATTGCTGGAATAATGTTATTACAGTTCGTTTATTTTTTAACATGGGGTAATTTTGCTGTTGTTTTAGCATATTGGAATAGAATTTCTATTCCAGGAGCAAATCCTATACAGGTCAGTAGATTTTTGGCAATTGGCGCTGCGATGATGATAGCATTATTAATAAGAAAAAAACCATCTGAAAGTATAATTTATTTTTTCATCTTATCTATAATATTACTTACTATTATTTTATCGGGATCTAGAGGTCCGTTAATTAGTATAATTTTAGGTTCATTTATTTATGCAATAGCCTATGAAAGAAATCACCTCAATAAAATTTTCCTATATGCTTCCGTTGCAATTGCCACTATAGTATTTATGTTATTTTTATTACCTGAGAATCTTACTCAAAGATTTTTTGATATTTCTCAAGGATCAGTTATTATTACTCAACAAGGAGTAAAAAGAGTGAGTACTATAGCAACAAGATTTGAATTTTGGTCTATGTCATTTGAATCTTGGATATCATCAATTATAAATTTTGTATTTGGTCTTGGTTCAGGGGGATTTAGCTCCCTCTTTGTTTGGAGAGATTGGAGATGGTATCCACACAATATTTTTTTCGAAATAATAGCTGAATTAGGCTTAATCGGTTTATCTGTATTAATATTGTTTATTACAAAAACGTATAAATTAATTAGCCAAGGCTTGCATAAGGGTTCATTTACAGATCATTCAGCATTATGGGTTGCAGGTACAACAGTTATGTTTATTGCTGCACAATTCTCTGGTGATATAAATGATAATAGAATTCTTTGGATGTTTTTGGCAATTTCAATAGCATCTACTTATGTTGACAAATTATTAGTAATAGAAACTGATAATTAAAGATAATTTATTTTAAATATTGAATATTAAAGCTGAATAAAAATGAAAATATTAAATAAAAATTTATCTTTGAAGCTAGATATTATTGTTACACTTATTAATGGTATAATTGTCATAGGTGGAATATTNATTTTAAATGGATTAATTGCTCGTCTTCACGGGNTGGAAGTTTTAGGAGAGTTTTTATTAGTAAAAAGAACAATTTCATCTAGTATGGGAATTCTTTTAATTGGTTTAAATATTGCTTTACCAAATTATTTAAGTAGAAATTTTGATAAGTCTTTTGCTGATAATTCTTATTTAATATTTTTAATTTTTACTCTACCCTTGACCNTATTTTCTATTTTTATCATAATGTGGTTAAATATTAATGGATTTGANCCAANCTATTTTTGGTACTATGTAATTTTTTCTATAGGAATGTGCTCACAATTCATGAATTATGCAATTTATAGAGGGTATATGAATATGATTGGAGCTAATATTTTTCAATTAATTGGAGTGGCTTTAATTCCAATAATTGTATTTATTTATGCATCTTCATTATATGATAGTCTTTTATGGATTGGATCTACNATGACTTTCNTTATGACTTTATCCTATTTATTTAGGAATCAAGGTNTTCGTTTAAAGGCAATAAATATAGNTAAATTGAAAAAATTATTTCTTTATGGTTTTGANCGAGTTCCAAGTTTNATATCNCAGTTTATTTTNTTAGCTGGAATACCCATTTTTATAGCNCAAGAACTAGATTTTGATAGCGTTGCTTATTTTAACTCTAGTCTAAGTTTAGTTAGGCTTGCTTTAATTATCGTTAACCCTATTGGTTTGGTATTATTACCAAGAATATCAAATAAAGTNGCAAGTGGATCATTTGATGAAATAAATAGTAAGCTGCTAATTTTATTTAAAGCAGGAATCTTTTTCAGTTTAATGGCTACAACTTTTTGTTATTTAAATGCTGAATTAATTATTAAGTACTGGCTTGGAATAGAAAGTTATAAAGGGACTCAGATCTTAAAATTTACAATACTAGCTTTACCTTTTTATACCTTTGCGGGTTTAAGTAGAAGTCCTATCGATGCCATATCTGAAAGAGGTTATAATTCTGTTATTTATACTATATCTGCTTTTGTAATGATATTAATACTGTATTTAGGAAAATTATTACAATTTGATTTTATGAATACAGCATTAATTAGTTTTTTTGTCAGTTATTTATTAACAGCTATTCTTAGTATGTATTTAATAAAAAAGTTTTATAGATCAANCTTTTGGAACTATGAACTATTTCGTGACATAATTCTTTTTGGATTAATTATAATAGTAATTAATTATTTATTGATGGGAATTTCAGATCTATTTCAATTAATACTTCAACCTGNAATTTATTTGTTAATTGGTTTAATTTATATAATGAAAGTTAAAACTGGATGGCTAGCTGAACTAAGAAGCTTATTGTATGCAAAATAATTATAATATTTTTATAGGGACTAGCGTTCATCGATGGAATGATAATCGAATATTTCATAAAGAAGCTGTATCATTATCAAAAAAATTTAGTGTTGAACTCCATGCNCCAGCTGATTTTAANAAAAAAGAATTAAANGGAGTAAAAATAATCGGGTTGCCAANNTGGAATAAAGAAACAGATAGAAAATTAATCAGAAAAAAACTGTGGAGTAGGTTAAAAAAAAATAAAAAGACAAATATATTTATTTTTCATGATCCGGAATTAATATGGATAGGTATCAAAGCTTCNNTNTTACTANGAATAAAAGTTGTATATGATATTCATGAAAATACAATACANTCAATTCTTCAAAAAAAGTGGCTTAATCCTTTCACTAAGTTAATTGCNATNGTNGGATATTTTATTTTNGAGAAATTATCTAAATTATTTTTTCATCATTATATACTTGCTGAAGANTCATATAAAAGTTTTATAAAGAACAATTNTACAGTTATTTATAATTATCCAATAATTAAGGATTATAATCATCAAAATGTTAAAAAAGAATATGATTTAGTTTACATAGGAGACATAACAGAGGATAGAGGCGCATTAATAATGATTAAAACTTTATTAACTTTGAAAAAATCTATACCTAAAATTANCCTTGCGCTCATCGGTAATGTTCCTCCTATTTTAGAAGATGCATTAATAAGAAGTATTAGTAGAAATGGCCTTGATAATAATATTAGATTATTTGGATACATGAATTATTATGATGCCATGCAAATAGTATGTAAATCCAAAATCGGTTTATGTCTATTAAAACCTAAAAAAAACTATATTGAATCGTATCCAACAAAATTATTTGATTATATGCAAGTAGGTGTTCCATTTGTTTGCTCTAATTTTCCTCTTTATGATAATTTACTANATAAATGTAATGCAGGAGTTTCTATTGATCCATTNAATATTNAAGGTATCTCTTCAACNATCANTGGTTTATTTGATGATTCTGAAAAATATAATAATNTATCAAAAAATGGAATTAATGCCCTNAATAAAGAATANAATTGGCTANCCCANGAAAATAAATTATTTCATTTAATTCAATCTTCTTAATTATGGGCATAAGTGAAATTATTTTTTTATCAAGTTTTGGCTTAATCTTTTATTCCACGATTATTTATGTTTTTATGCTAAANATATTTAAAAATAAAAATTATGAAATAAATGAAGATTATTTACCATCTATAACTTTGATTATTTGTGCATATAATGAAGAGAAAAATATTGAAAATAAATTACAGAATGTTAAGGAACTTGATTACCCATTTGAAAAAATTCAAGTTATCCTTGTAGATGATGGATCAAATGATAATACAGTTAATATTGCTAAAGGCTTTAATTATGTTAATATTATTTCTTTAGAAAGATCTGGTAAAACTGCCGCCCAAAATAAAGCTGTAAATATTGCAGAAAATGAAATATTAGTTTTTAGTGATGCAAATAGNATTTATCAGCCCAATGCAATAAAAAAATTAGTTAGAAANTTTGCTGATAAAAGAGTTGGTGTAGTCTGTGGAGAATTACATTATAAAGAGGACAGATCNGAAGAGAGTCTATATTGGAAGTATGAAATTTCTATTAAAAAGGCTGAAAGTAGAAATGGTTGGTTACTTGGTGCAAATGGTGGCATATATGCTGTACGTAGGCAAACATACGTACCTCTACCTGTAGATGCTATTAGCGATCATTTAGAACCTATTAAAGTATATGGTAATGGTTTTGATATTATTTATGAATCTGAAGCAATTGCACTAGAAGAAGCTCCAAAAAATATATTAGCAAGAAAGAGAAGAATAATATTAAGAAGTTTAATTTCAATGAAATATATAAGNAGTGAATTGAACCCATTTAAGAAAAGATCCATNTTTATCCCATACGTATCNCACAAATTAGTTCGATGGCTTACACCAGTTTTTTTAATTTTAATTTTATTATCNAATGCGTTATTAATTAATAACGCAAAAATTTATTTATATGCTTTTTATTGTCAAATATTATTTTATTTACTTGGAATAATTTTTAGCCCGATAAGGTATTTCCTTAAAGTTAATATAGCTTCTCTTCTTGCAATAATAGATTGGCTACTAGGGAAAAAACAAAATACTTGGCAGGTGATTAGATAAAATCTAAAGTTACCAATCCCAATTAATTCCTAATCTAAATTGATTATCATTTGTTGAAAAGGAGTCAAACCTGCAATTAACTCTGATATATCTAGATAATCTATAATCAATTAAACATGTAATTATTCTATTATATGTAATTGGNTNTACTAATAGAGGTGTATCATTATCTAACATTGGGTCACGGTCTAAATAGTTGTGGCTTATACTACTTCCTAATCCATTACCTTTCCTGTAATAATCAAAAGATCCTTTAATATATATTTTTGATGTTGGAAAAAAATTAGTACTAACACTAATTAAATCTGAACTTGGTCCTAATGGATATCCTAAAGAGATATTTGCAGATGAAAAATTATTTATTGTGTCTTTATGAGTATAGATCCAGGGTCTGCTCATAGAGTACTCAATTCGAATATCAGGGATTGAAGGGTTGCTTGAAGGGATAAAGTGTAAACCCGATTGAAAAATAAATTTATTACCCCACCATGGTTTTAAGATTTTTGACCAAGTTATTTCATCTAATAACATTACCTGATAAAATCTAAGACGCGGCTTTATTCTCCAAGAATAATCAATTGCTATAAGAATGTTGTCTCTATCGCCTGTATTATGCTCTACAGCCCAATATAAATGGACAGGGTTAATATAGTCCAGGTCTAAATTTCTATTTCCATAAATTGCCATTTCTGTAATTGATATGGTAAAATTATTATTTATATCAATTTCTGCTCTATGCGCTGCTATATATTTGTTTGAATTAAAAACTCTTTTATGTGTTTCATAAGGACTTAACGGCATAAGAGATCCGTGTAAAGATCTAAAACGAATTTTATCAAATATCATTTTCATCTCAATATATGAGAATGGCATCCCATTCCCAGATAGAATAGGAGAAGAATTTGGCGACCATCCCCAGCTATGATTCTGTCTACCCATATTAAAATTTATTTTATCGAAATCAATGGATATTCCAGCTTCACTATTATACCAGAAAATTGATTTAACTTCTGGAAAGTATTTAGCCCATTCATTATTATAGTTGTACCAATCTATAGTATCTGGTGGCAAAACTGACTCAATAGTTCCTTCTCCATTTCTCCAAACCAGACGATTCATTGCAAATTGACTGTATGCAGATATTTTTTTAGAAATTATTGATTTAACTGAAATATTATCTTGAAAATATATCTGATTATCATTTGAGGGTACAATAGCTACATTTTCACTCCAATCCATCCATAGGGATGAATTATCATTCTTNATNCTTAATAAATGTGGTTCTTTATCAGAAATATTATATGCAAGTAGATTTTGTAATTTATTATTTTTTATTAGAGGTAAGCTTAATCCATCTTCTTCTGGACTTTTAAATTCGCTTAAAAACTGTTCTGCCAATATGCGATTATTATCATTTGTTTTGTCACTTTCAATAATNTGATTTAAAGATTTCAGAACTTGTTCANTAGTTAGGGGCCTTGCAGATTGGATCCATTGTGGTAGGATTCCATTCGTAGATTGTCTATATAAATATGGATAAATACTATGATTGGGATTAATAGGTATTTTTTGTGCAACTAAATATGAGCATAAAACATATGCCAATGATAATTTTATATATTGCTTCACAAATGAATTTTATGATGAACTGAGTTTTATACAAACATAAAGGATATTTTTTTCTTTCTTGCATCATTAAATATTANAAATTAACTTAAGANAATTGCACGGAGTTTTATCGAATTAAACGTTAACAGTTATTAATAATTCAACAAAAAGTTGAGGAAGTTATTCTGTTATGCGTACAAAAATTTTCGGTGTGATCCAGCTCAACGTGCATGTATCCACCACTAATATAGATTAAGCTTGATGTCTTACGAAACGTTACAGCATCTGCGAATTCGTTTGCCTAAATGGCTAACATCATGGGGAATATTTCTAATTGATCTCATTCCATCTTTTATTGCATATATTTACTTTCTAATTCCTCAATTAGTACTATCTACAAATGATATTTTCATTTATTTTATTATTATACAAATATTTTGGGGTGTATTATTTTTAAGTTTGAATCTTTATAATCCTTCTGCCACCTCTTCAAGGTTTATTGAAATACAAAGATTGGTCCTTACTACATTTACTGTAGTAGTATTGATAATCTTTTTTGATGCAATTAATTATCTTTTCTGGCCAATTGATCCACAAACAACAATGAGATATTGGTTTTTATTTACATTTGGTATAATAGCATCTCGAATAATATTTCGCACATTTCAGAAATATTTATTAAGAAAAGGTTTTGGTAGGAGTAAGGCAGTAATTGTAGGCTTTAATTCTAGAGGATTGGAAACCGCAAAGCAGATTATTGATCATAATAATTTGGGTTATGATATTATAGGGTTTGTTCAAGCTNTNGATGATAAAAANATAAATCAATATGATACTTCAATACCCATTTTGGGTNAAGAAAACCAATTAAAAGATATTATTCTTAATAATCAANTATCAGAAGTAGTTCTTGCATTAGATAAATTACAACACAATAGAATGATGGAAGTCATTACCCATGCTAATGGATCTCCCGTGTCAATAAAAATTGTTCCTGATATGTATGAAGTAATCAGCGGTTTAGCTAGAACAGAACAAATATANGGAGTTCCTTTAATTCAAGTAAATCCTAACCTTAAAACTTTTTATAATAAATATTTAAAACGGNTAATTGATTTAATTATTGCTGTACCATCAATAATGCTATTTTCACCTTTCTGGNTTATTATCTCGATTTTAATTAAGATAGACTCATCAGGGCCGGTGTTATATAAACAAAATAGAATTGGTGAAAATAATACTACATTTACTATTAGGAAATTTCGATCGATGCTTTATGATGCGGAAAAAGATTCTGGTCCAGTTTGGGCAGCTGATGAGGATCCNCGTATAACTCGAGTTGGAGCTTGGTTGCGCAGATTTAGACTTGATGAAATTCCACAATTAATAAATGTAATAAAAGGTGAAATGAGCATAATTGGTCCNCGACCAGAGCGACCTTTTTTTATTGATAAATTAATGCAAGAATTTCCATTTTATTATAGAAGACATAAAGTACGCCCTGGAATTACAGGTTGGTCTCAAATAAAACAACCATANGACAGAGATATAGATGATGTTCGAAAAAAATTAAAATATGATTTTTATTATATAGAAAATCTTAGTTTTTCATTAGACATTAAAATTTTAGCNAGCACTTTTTGGGTAATGCTTTCTGGCAAAGGTAGGTAGTTTATTTAGCTATTATTGTAAATCTTCAANAAAGTCTCTACTTTCTTTAATTATTNAATAAGAATTACACATGCTATCCTTAAACCGTATTCGAAAAAATCCTGATGAAATTAAAACTGGTGTTCAATCTAAAAATGAATCAATTCATTTANATGAGATCTTAAAAANAGATACTCAATATAGAGANAAAGTTCATGAATTAGATGAACTTCGGGCAAAAAGAAATAAATCNTCTGATGCAATTGCCCAGGCAAAGAGAGATGGNGTTAATTCTGATAAAGCTATAGCTGANATGAGGGCAGTGTCAGATACTATAAAAAGTATTGAAAAAGAAGTAAATGATATTAAAAATCTTCTAGATACAAAATTAGAATTAATACCAAATATTCCTCANAGTAATGTTCCAGTTGGAAAAGATGAATCGTCTAATNTTATTATTAGAGAATGGGGTGAGCCAAAGAATGTAGAATATNAATTAAAATCTCATGTTGATTTAGGTACNAGNCTTGAATTATTTGATCTTGAAAGAGGTTCTAAAATATCTGGCTCTGGNTTTCCATTATTAACAGGTCTTGGNTCTAAATTAGAAAGGGCATTAATTAATTTTATGTTAGATTTTCATGTTTCAGAACATGGATATAAAGAAATATTNCCNCCTTTTTTAACNAGNCCTAATTCTCCTTATACGTGTGGTCAACTTCCAAAGTTTTCTGATGATATGTACTATATTGAAAAAGATGAATTATACCTTATTCCAACTGCAGAAGTCCCATTAACAAATTTATTTGCTGATGAAATAATTGATGAAAATAATTTACCAAAAAAATACGCCGCATATTCTGCATGTTTTCGTAGGGAAGCAGGGTCCTATGGTAAAGATACCAGAGGCCTTTTACGTTTACATCAGTTTAATAAAGTAGAAATGGTAAAGTTTGTCAAACCTGATTCATCCTATGATGAGCTTGAAAAGCTAACTCAACAAGCAGAAGCTATACTTCAGCAACTTGGTTTGCATTATAGGGTGNTAGAATTATGCACTGGTGATCTAAGTTTTGCNGCAGCAAAATGTTATGATCTAGAAGTTTGGGCTCCAGGNGAGNGTAAATGGTTGGAAGTATCTTCCTGTAGTAATTTNGAANNCTTTCAAGCTAGAAGAGGNAATATACGNTATAGAAGANCTGANGATAAAAAAGTTGATTATGTACATACACTCAATGGCTCTGGTCTTGCAACTCCTAGACTTATGGTTGCTTTGTTAGAAAGTTATCAAACATCTGATGGTAAAATTGCACTGCCTAAAGTACTNCATAAGCCAATGGGTATGGAGGTCCTTGATTAGTTGCGTATCTATTGGTTTTATTTTTTAATTAGTTTATCTACTATCATTTTTTCAATTATTGGAATAATTCTTACTCCAATCGATTGGAGAGGTAAAATTTGGTCAAAAATTGTTCGCAATTGGGCAAAGTCAATATTATGGATTAGCAATATCCATTATTCAATAATTGGTTTGGATAGATTAGATCCAAACCAACAATATGTATTTGCAAGTAATCATGAATCTGCTTTTGATATTCCATTAACTTTAGGTGGAATCCCTTGGCATGTTGTTCCTATAGCAAAAAAAGANTTAAAAAGAATNCCNTTNCTAAGTTGGGCAATGATTGCTGCTGGACATATATTTATTGATAGAANTAATCATGAAAAAGCTCTTAAATCAATAGATAAAATTAGAAAGTCATTAAAGAAAAATCCTCGTTCAATATTAATATTCCCTGAAGGAACAAGATCATTAGATGGTAAAATGAAGCCTTTTAAAAAAGGTGGTATTATTCTTGCGATAAATGCTGGATTACCAATTGTGCCTATGGCCTGTTGTGGCACCTATGATGTTTTGGTTAAAGGATCTAAAACATTCAATCCTAAATCTATAGAATTAAGGTTTGCCCCACCAATATCTACAAAACAAAATGATATGGATAATAGAAATGAGATAACTAAAAGAGTAGAAAATGAAGTTAAAAGATTAAAAAGTGAATGGAACAATATCGATTTAAATTAATACAATTATTTATACGAGGGTAAATCACTTGTATGAATTTAAAGTGTCCGGTAATTTCGCCCTTATNACAGAATGAGATATGAAGTTTATGATAGTTAATTTGAGAANTTTTAAAGCAATATATATATTATCTTGTTTTCTTTTTGCACAGGAATCACTAGTGCAGGATTCNTTAGAAGTACAAAAAGAAATTCCATTAAATCAGAATGGAACAGAGTACGCTGAGACTTCTAATAGACTCCCNCTACTTCTTAAGGATGTAAAAGTATTATTAACGGATGCTATTATTGCAGATTCGCAGGGAGATACCTTAGAAGTAATCTATAATCTTGACCGAATTTATGAATTATTATCTGAAGCGGATCAGTTAGGAGAAAAAACTGCTGAAGATGAAGAAGAATTTGAAAGATTTGAGAGTGCNCTTCTGAATGTTGTAACGCAACGATTGTTTACTTTAGAAATTAATACTGGATCAATCGCTGCTGTAGATTCTAGACAATCCGTTGAAGAGCTAATGGAGCCATTAGAAGTGGAAATGGGTGCCTCAAAATTTATTGTTGTGGATGACCGCGATGGTCACATTCCTTTAGTAAGAAATAAANCAGTAGACCAATTTATTAGTTATTTTCAAAACAAGGGTCGTAGACAATTTGAAATATGGTTAGATCGATATTATCAATATGGCCCAATGCTAGAAAGGATTTTAAATGAATATGAATTGCCAGAGGAATTAGCATATTTAGCCATGATTGAATCTGGTCTTAATCCTAAAGCATATTCTAGAGCTAAAGCAACTGGTATGTGGCAATTTATGTATTCAACTGGAAAGAAATATGGTCTTCAGCGAAATTGGTATATTGATGAAAGGAGAGACCCTGAAAAAGCAACCCATGCTGCAGCAAAATTTCTATTAGATCTTTANAANGAATTTGATCATTGGTACTTAGCTCTTGCAGCTTACAATGGTGGCCCAGGTAGGGTTCATAGAGCTACCAGGTTACATCAAACATCAGATTTTTGGCAGTTGCATTCATTNCCAAGAGAAACAAGAAATTATATCCCGTATTATTTAGCTGCTGCAATAATATCAAGCGATCCTACTTCTTATGGATTTAAAACACCAAAAACAAAGCCGCATAAATATGAAGTTGTAGAAATCCAACAAAGTGCGGACCTTGCTGTTTTGGCTAATTCTGCAGGTACTTCCTTAAAAACCTTAAAAGCATATAATCCTGAGTTACGTCAATCAGCTACACCAGTTGAAGTTACATACCAATTAAAAATCCCTGTGGGAAAAACAGATATGTTTGTATCAAACTTCAATTCAATACCTGCGGATCAACNTTTTGCCCCACGGTATGTAGCTCACAAAGTTAAACGAGGTGAAAGTCTATGGACGATTTCAAAGAAATATAGGGTTTCTATTCATGATTTAGCTGCAGTAAATAAAATAAAGAATAGACATAGACTTAGTGTCGGACAAAAGCTTACCATACCAGTTCGTAGATCTAATGCTGGCACCTTATTAGCAAGTAGTAGTGGTCCTTCAGGACATAAAAAGATACTCTATAAAGTAAAGAGAGGTGACACTCTTGGTCATATAGCAGAGGATTATAAAACATTAGCTAGAAATATTAGGCGATGGAATAAACTTGATTATGGTCAGCATATTTTACCAGGTCAAAAGTTAACGATTTGGGTAAAGGAAGATTTGGGTTTATTAGCATCAAATAATAAAAAGGATAGTGACAAAATTGTACATATAGTAAAAAGAGGCGATACAATTGGTCATATTGCAGAGAGTTATCGTGTTGCAAGTAGAAAAATAATTAGTTGGAATAATATTAATTCAAAACAGCATATATACCCAGGTCAAAAATTAACCTTATGGGTTAAAAATAATTCTTCTTCAAAAAAATCTTTTTCTNAATCATCCAATAAAGGGAAAAAAGTGTCTTATACAGTAAAAAGGGGAGATACTATTGGGCATATTGCTGATGACTACAATACTACAGTTGAAAATATACGATCTTGGAATAGTATGAAACGTCAGTCCTATATACGTCCAGGTCAAAAGTTAACAATATGGATTGGATCAAATAAAGGTTCATCAAAAGAAACAGAAGAAAGTTTGAAAATTTACTATACAGTAAAAAGGGGAGATACATTAAGTAAGATAGCAGAAAATCATCGTGTACGAACNGCTAGCATCATGAAATGGAACAAATTGAACAGATCTAATACTATTTTCCCAGGCCAAAAATTAGCTATTTGGATAAAACAGGGTTAATGTATCTTCTAGTAAGTATTTTTATACAATAATTGATTACTTACAAACATTTTAAGTTATTTTGAACTTGGAGTAATACCATGACAAAACAGGAAATAGTTGATGCGGTTTCTGAGGCCACTGGTTTAACTAAAGTTGAAACAGAAACTGTTATGAATGGTGTAATGACCACCATTACAGAATCATTAGCTCGAGGTGAAAGAGTTGAGTTGCGTGGTTTTGGTACGTTTGGTACAAAGCATCGTATGCCAAAAAAAGCACGAAACCCTGGGACAGGTGAAGCAATCTTTTTACCTGAACGCCATGTTCCAACTTTTAAACCAGCCAAGTATTTGAGAAGTCGTGTAAATGACTCATTAATGAAAAAATGAAAGAAAGAGAATGCCCTGCGGTAAAAAACGGAAGAAAAGAAAGATAAGCACCCACAAGCGCAAGAAACGTTTGCGTGCAAATCGTCATAAGAAAAAGATTCGTTAATTTTATATTTTCCAAATTTGTGATGATTGGAGATTACAGTTATGTAGTTGATTCTTACTGTAATCTTGTTCACTATTTATCCCAATTGAATAATGAATAGTCTAGAGTCTAGAGCTATATCTGTATCTGATTTAAATAATCAGATAAAAAATATATTAGAAAAAAATATTTCTCGTTTTTGGGTATCAGGTGAAATATCAAATTTTATCCATCATACTTCTGGTCATATGTATTTCACGCTTAAAGATCAAAAATCTGAGATACGGTGTGTAATGTTTAAAGGNCCTAANCAATCTTTGCAATTTAAACCAGAAAATGGGATGCAGGTTTTATTGGACGGTGAAATCAGTGTTTATGAACCAAGAGGTCAATACCAGATTTTAGTAAAAAAGATGGAGCCAGCTGGGATTGGCACACTTTATCTAGCCTTTGAAGCGCTAAAAAAACAACTATCCTCTGAGGGGTTATTCGATATAGAAAAAAAACAAAAACTTCCTACCTATCCTAAAAATATAGGTATTATAACTTCAAAAACAGGAGCGGCACTCCAAGATATTTTTCAAGTTCTAGATCGTAGATCCCCGCATGTTAATTTAATTGTTCGTTCTGCTCATGTTCAGGGTGATAAAGCTGCAAACGATATTGTCGATGCTATCCATGATATGGAAACCTATAAAAAAATTGATGTATTAATTATTGGAAGGGGTGGCGGATCCCTTGAAGATTTATGGCCCTTTAATGAAGAAAAAGTTGCAAGAGCAATATTTTCATGTCCTATACCAATTATCTCTGCTGTAGGACATGAAACAGATCTTTCAATATCTGATCTAGTAGCTGATATGAGAGCACCAACTCCTTCTGCAGCCGCAGAGCTTGTATCTCCTTCAATAAATGATATATTTGAGAAAATTATTGGCTTTGAACAAAACTTATCTTCTAAAATGAAAAGTTTTCTTCAGATTCGCTGGCAGAGTTTAGATAATACTAAAGATCGTTTTGCATTACAGGAGCCAAGCAGATTATTACAAAATTACTCTGATAGATATAATGAAATAACTAAACTACTATTTCAAGCATATAGATTTAGTATTCAAAAATTTTCTTCAAATTTTTCTACTATAAATGAGAAGCTACATGCATTAAATCCTACGAATATATTATCAAGAGGTTATTCTATTGCTTATAGAGAAGATGATCAAAAGATCATACTTAACCCTGAAGATTTACAGCAAGATGAATATTTTCGATTACAAACCTACAAAGGTACACTTAGAGCAAAAAAAACCGGAGAGAAAAATTGACCTTAAACTCGTCTAATTTTAGTAATATTCGATTATGACAAAAGAAGATAAACAAATACATTTTGAAGAAGCATTTAAAAGACTTGAAAAAATTGTCGGAAATCTTGAATCAGGTGACCTTTCATTAGAAGAAAGTATGAAGCTATTCGAAGAAGGCATTGGATTAACTGAAGCTTGTAAAACTAGATTGGATGATGCAGAAAAAAAGATCCAACTTTTACTTAAAAATTCCGATGGAAAACTTAGTCTTGAGGATAAAGATTGAAAAAACCAACTAGTTTTGGTATTTGGGCCAATACAGATAAAACAGTTTTTTGGGATACATTTCCTTCAATTATTGATTGGGCTAAAAAAAATAATCTTCAATTATTTATTACTACTAGAATAGAATCTCGATTAAAAAATTCTGATTTTGACTATAAGCTTATAAATAATGCAGATGATTTTAATAAAGTAGATTTTGTTTTATCTCTTGGTGGTGATGGTACGATACTTTCGTTGGCACGTGCAGTAGCTGAAAGAGGAACACCTATTTTAGGCATACATTTGGGTGAATTGGGCTTTCTTGCTGAGGTTGTTTTAAATGACATGTATTCCAGATTAGATGAGGTCTTGAATGGTGATTTTCTAATTCAGAAACGTATGGCTATCAAATGCTCAGTATTAAATGAAAATGGATCGAAAACTTTTCATGCGCTGAATGATATTGTTGTTGATAGAGGGAAATCACATCGTCTGCTTAATTGTGAATTATTCGCTAATGGTAATTTTGTAGCAGATTATAAAGCAGATGGATTAATTGCTTCAACTCCAACTGGTTCAACTGCATACTCTCTTTCATCCGGTGGACCAATTGTTATTCCAACATTTGGTTCAATAGTTGTAACCCCCATTTCACCACATACATTGACTCTGAGACCTATTGTTTTTTCTGATGATCATATATTAACAATTTCATTTCCAAAAAATAGCCATGGGGATATGGCTTTAGCAATTGATGGACAAGTTGATGAATATCTTAATCCAGCTGCGAAAGTCGAAATACAGAAATCCCCATTTGAAATCAATATGATAAATTTTAAAGATTCAAATTATTTTAGTACTCTTCGTAGTAAGCTTGGATGGGGAGTAAGAGGATCAAATTAAATTTGTTAATTATAAAATTGTGAAATAAAAAAGCCTGTTAAAGAACAGGCTTTTTTATTTATAACTTATTTGGAATCTAATTAAGGTCTATCACCTTCATCATCATTGCCCCAGCACTCTTCTTCCAGAGCATTCATTTCTTCATCATTATTTAAGGTAACAGAAGTTCCTTCTTCATCTAATAGAATAACATTTACTGGATATTGTAATAAAGGCTCTTCTTCAGCTTCACTATTATTTACATACCATTCTCTTAAATTATACCAATCTTCTTCATTTTCAATTGTTATTGTAGTTCCATCAGGCATTGTAAAAGAAATAGGCAATACAAACTCATAACATTCTTCATCCTCTTCAGAATCATCATTTGCCCACTCTTCACGGCATCGACTTTTTACATAAATCATTTCTTCATCATTATTAACCGTAAATGTTGTATCTCCATCTTCAGTTTCATAAGTGATATCAACAGGAAATTGAAGTGTAGGGCGCTCATCAGAATCAGGGTTGGCATCATACCAGTCTTTTATTAGTTGCCATCCAGCATCATCATCTTTTGTTTCAACTGTAATAGTCGATCCATCTGGCATAATATATGTTACAGGAAAGACAAGATAAAAACATTCTCTTTTATCATTTTCATCTAACCAGCATTCTTGCTTTAATTCTCGTAGTTCTTCTTCACTATTTACTGTAACTATCTCATCATCGAATTCAACATTCACAGGAAATTGCAATTCTGGTTTTTCTTCTGAGTCTGGATTTGCTTCATACCAATCTTTAATTGCATCCCAGTCTTCCTCATTTGATACCGTGATAGTTGATCCATCAGGCATTGTGTAGGATACAGGAAGCGATAAATCGAAACACTTCCAATCTCCTTTATCATTATCACGATCCCAATCAGATTTATCCTTATCACCATTTCTGCCATATGGATCTAGTTTTCTTCCTTCTAAATTAAAATATACTTCGCAGCGATTACCTACCTTATGACCTTTTCCAGACATATTAACTTCATAACCTAAACCGTATGCTTTCTTTGCGCTTTCGCTTTCATATTCATTATAATCGTATTCTATGACTGTTTTTGAATTTGAGGGTAAATCATCTACCCCAATGCTTATTTTATCAGCATCAATAATTGCTTGAATTAGTTCGGAATCTGAAACTCCTTTTGAATCAGTACTACCATTTTGGCAGGAAATGACCATTAATAAGACTGCTGAAAAAATAACCTGAATTGAACTTTTCATACTACTCCTAATTAGTTTTTAAAATCTTTCACGCATTAAATAAATGTAAGTTCCTTGGAATATATATAAATTTACTTTTTATACTAAATAAACTTTAAACTTTTTTTAATATAATGAATAAAACAATTTCTATTATAATATCGTCATTATTCACATTTCTTTTCTTTTCATCTTGTAGTGATGAAGTCTCAATTAAAATGGAATATGGTGATAGTGAACAATTTCACAAACAAAAATATGAACCAATACCAGGGTCAAGAACTTGTTTCTGGAGACGAGGCCCTGTTAGTAAAGATCCCTACATTAATATTGCTTATCCCGATGCAGGTGTGTTCTATTGGAATGCCGCCTTTACTGTACCTGAAGGAGCAAAAATGTATCTTGAAGGGGTGTTTCCATATGCACGATACATGTCATTAATTAGTTATGATGGAAGAGGTTCTCCAGTTGAGTCATTAGCTGATTATCTTATCATTCCTAATGATAATTCTACAAATCCATTTATTGATGGATCTAATAGAAAAAACGAAAATAGATCATATAGAGTAGAAATAGTAAATCTCCCCCCTGAAATACGTAGAAAAGAAGGAACCAAAATTGATCTTCAATCAGATATTAAAGATTCTAATTACAATAAA
>NZXJ01000003.1 GCA_002701945.1 Fidelibacterota bacterium | reverse complement strand
AAAAGTTTAATAAATGATTCATATCCAGAAGTCCTTCTATCTGCAGCAGTGAAACCTAACCTTTATATTGCAAGAGAAAGGTTCTTACAGGAATGGGATGTATGGTTAGCTGCTGGATATGTTGATTGGGTAGTGCCAATGAATTATTCCCCAAATATGAGAGAATTTTCACGAAATATTAGTGTTATTAATGATCATTTTACAAAGAAATACCGTGATAAAATTATTATGGGGATTGCTATTTATAACCAAGACCCAATTGATGCAGCAAAAAAAGTTAAATATTCTATTGATGAAAGATTTATTGGTATTTCAGTTTTTTCATATAATCAAATGAAAAGAAACTCAGATTATTCTATATTATTTGATAATATAAATGAAAAATAATATTAAACCTCCTATCGGTAATAATTTAACCTGTAAAAATTGGCAGATTGAAGCGCCATACCGAATGATACAAAATAATCTTCATCCTGATGNGGCAGAGGATCCAGAAAATTTAGTAGTTTATGGTGGTAAGGGNAAAGCAGCAAGGAATTGGAATTGTTATAAGGCTATAATTCGATCNTTGAAAGCACTAAATGAAGATGAGACNCTTTTAGTCCAATCAGGTAAACCTGTTGGAGTAGTAAAAACCCACCTTTCTGCGCCTAGAGTTTTAATTGCTAATTCAAATTTAGTCCCTAACTGGGCTAATTGGGAACATTTCAATGAGCTGGATAGAAATGGTTTGACTATGTATGGTCAAATGACAGCTGGTTCCTGGATATATATAGGTACACAAGGAATTTTACAGGGAACATATGAAACATTTGCAGCTGCAGCAAAGCAGCATTTTGATAGTGATTTAAGAGGAANNCTAGTTGTGTCTGCAGGTTTAGGAGGTATGGGAGGAGCTCAACCTTTAGCNGTTACAATGAATAATGGTGTGGCTTTAATTGTTGAGTCTGANCCTTCAAAGATTCAAAGNCGTTTAGATACACAATATCTTCAATATTCTACGGAATCATTAAATGAAGCGATTAGTATGGTTAAGAAAGCTATAAATAGTAAAAAGCCATTATCCGTTGGGCTATTAGGAAATGCTGCAGATATTATACCAAATTTAGCCAAAATGGATATAATACCTGATTTTGTTACCGATCAAACATCAGCTCATGACGAATTAGATGGATATATCCCAAATGGCTATACTTATNAAGAAGCTTTAGCTTTAAGAAAAAATAATCCAGATGAATATATTAAAGAGAGCTATCGTGCGATGAGCGAACATTGNAAAGGTATACTAGCACTGAATCAGAAAGGTTCTATATGCTTTGATTATGGAAATAATCTTAGAGGTCAAGCAATGAAGTCTGGAGTTCAAAATGCTTTTGATTTTCCAGGTTTTGTACCTGAATATATAAGACCATTATTTTGTGAAGGTAGGGGGCCTTTTAGATGGGTTGCATTATCTGGAGAAAAAGAAGATATTTTTAAAACTGACAATAAAATAATGGAAATGTTTCCAAATGATAATACGTTAACTCGATGGATTAAATTAGCTCGAGAAAAAGTAAAATTTCAAGGGCTGCCTGCAAGAATTTGCTGGTTGAATTATGAACAAAGATCTCAATTTGGAGTTGAATTAAATAATATGGTTGCAAAAGGTGAGCTTTCAGCCCCTATTGTAATTGGAAGAGACCATTTAGATACTGGTTCTGTTGCTTCACCATATAGAGAAACTGAAGGTATGTTGGATGGCTCTGATGCAGTTGCTGATTGGCCGTTATTAAATGCACTAATGAATACTGCAAGTGGTGCTACATGGGTATCTATTCATCATGGTGGTGGAGTTGGTATGGGTTTATCTATTCATTCAGGACAAGTTATTTGTGCTGATGGCACTAAAGAAATGGAAAAAAGACTTGAACGTGTTCTTAGTAATGACCCTGGCATTGGAATATTGCGTCATGCTGATGCAGGGTATGAAAATGCTAAATATCATGCAAATAATTGGAATATAGAAATTCCCATGAAAGAAAATAATTAAATGCTTCAATTGAAAAACATAGGCATTTTATCAACTTATAATTCAAAAACGGACTCATTTGATTATTTAAAAAATTGTAATATTGATATTGAAAATGGAATTATCATTGGTTTAGGTGAAAGTAAACATAATGGTGATCAAGTAATTGATTGCAATCACAAACTTGTTACACCTGGGTTTGTTGATGCACATACGCACCCTGTTTTTGTGAATGGAAGGGAAAAAGAATTTATAGAAAGAATTTCTGGTAAAAGTTATCAAGAAATATCAAATAATGGAGGAGGTATAAATTCAAGTATAATAGGAGTTAGAGAAATAGATGAAATTGACTTATTAGATTTAGTAATTAAGAGAATGGATGATTTTATTAATATGGGGACAACAACAATTGAGGCAAAAACTGGTTATGGATTAAATACAGATTCTGAATTAAAATCCCTTAGAGTTCTAGAAAATGCTCATAATAAACATAAAATAGATATTTTCCCTACTTTTCTTGGCGCTCATTCTATTCCTAATGAATATAATGGTGATTCCAATGCTTATACTGATTTATTATGTAATGAAATGATACCAGCTGTAGCAAAGCAAGGTATTGCAAAATTTTGTGATGTTTTTTGTGAAGAAGAATATTTTGATTGTAATCAATCTCGTAAAATTTTAGAAAAGGCCGTTGAATATGATTTAATTCCACGAATGCATACAGATGAATTTTCAAGCATAGGTGGAGTAAAAATAGCATCAAAAATAAATGCTATATCTGCAGATCATTTAATGGAAATTTCAGATGAGGATATAGAATTATTGGCCAATTCCAATACAATAGCAATATTATTACCAGGTACTACTTTTTTCTTAGGTAAAACAACGTATGCACCAGCACGTAAATTAATAGATAAAGGAGTTCATGTTTCCATAGCCACTGATTTTAATCCTGGGAGTTGCCATATTAAATCAATGCCATTTATTATAGGATTATCATGCATTTATCTGGGCTTATCGATTGAGGAAGCATTAAAAGCAGCAACTTGGTCAGGTGCATGTGCCATAAATGAACAAGAAAGAATTGGTTCCATTGAGGTTGGAAAAAAAGCAGATTTAATAATTTGGGATTTAGATACAATTGATCAGATACCATATAATATTATAAATGCTCCTATAGTAAATGTGATAAAAGATGGTGTNCCATTGATAACCCTTGATTAGAAAAAGATATGCCTGTAAACTTCGTATTATATTTATTTATATAAATGAAATCCATGAATAAAATTTTTATCATATTTTTATTTGCTGTAATTAGNTCTGAGGTTCTACATGCAAATTATGCTTTTTATCGAAAGGTAACTAACACATGTAAATCCTATCGTATTGAAGTAAAAGCAGATGATATGGATCTTAATCTTGAAAATAATGACTTTTCTATAAATCTTATAAGTAGAAGAAATAATTTTGAGATGATAATGCTTATTGGGTTTGCATCGGCTGGCCAAGCAATTATTCATCAAAGACATCTTCAAGAAACAATAAATAATTATGAAGCAATAGTACCTGATAAAGTCAATGTGGTTGTTACGGTTCCTGTTGGAAGAAATAATACAATATTTTCAGCGGAAGCAAGCTCTGCAATGGTGCAAAAACTTGCTGATGGAACAGTAGATACTGCTGACTTTATGAGAAAAATAAAAGATTCAATTCAAACATTTTAAGGAGGAATAATTATGTTAGATCCTACTAGCTTTTCTGGATTATTGGCAGAATATGGACGTGCAATAGGATGGTCTGTAGCTGCTGCTATTGGNTTTTCATTTGGCGTTGGCTTAGCTTTAAAAGTATTTGATTGGCTATCAAGCGATATAGATGAATGGGAAGAAATTAAAAAAGGTAATATGGGTGTTGCTTATATTTTTGTTGCCTTGATCGTGATGGTTGGAGTTTTAGTTTATAAAGTAATCTAAACCAAAAAATAATATTATGCTATAAAGGGCCCGGAAGGGCCCTTTTTATTTTAGTATAATAATTATAAATAATGCAGATAAAGTGTTAAGAAAATTCACCATGTCATTATCAATATAGTATATTCCAGATATATGAAGAGTAGTTGAATTACAGTGTTTTCTCTTTTCTGTTAAATTATTGCACTTTGAACATTGAAAATTTGCTTGGATAGATCCTCCAATAAGTGAATCGATAAGACTGCCAAGACTACCTGTAATAATGATTAAATAAAATAATTGCAACGAGATATCCCATATCATTCCAATTGAAGCAATCACTACAGCTCCCAATATAGATCCAAAAGTTCCAATAAATGAAATGGCTCCTGAAGTTCCTTTTGTTACCCTTGTAAATCTTATTANATGAAATGGATTTCTACTATTAAAAGAACCTATCTCACTTGCCCAAGTATCTGCAGTTGCTGCGGCAATAACTGCAAGATATAATATGTATAAATTTTCATTTGGTTCATAAAAATTAATTACTGCTAGAATTGTTGCAATACCACCATTTGCCAAAACTTGGATAATGTCACGTTTTGATCCTTTATTTAAATGACTATCTGATTTAGATAATTTTGATATAATTGATGATAAAATGAAGAATGTAACTATGGGAGTTATCCACTTTAATCCACCAGCTCCAAAAATTATTATGCCCATGATATATGCTGTAATAACACCGTTTTTGTTTAAAGATTTAAGTTTATAGGCAAAAAGAAAAACAATTCCAGATAAAAAACTCCATATTAATAAGCTAAATAAATCACCGTGAGTATAGTTGATAAGATATAAGTCATAGCTTAATGCGGCAAGTATAGGCACAGAAAAATTATCAGAACCCTGTGAACTATTTGATTCGGATAAAGTTACTATCATAGCAACAAATCCACTTACTCCAATTAATATTGGTAGAGGTATAAAGAATGCAGCATTAAAAAGCCATGCAAATAAATCTGTTCCTACATAAATAATCATAAAGCTTGATAGAAACATNCCAACGCATCCCTCAATAGACTTAGTATCTTTCCATATTTTGAATTGTCTAGAGTTAACTGTTCTTTCTCCAATTATTGCTGCAATTGTATCAGAAAATGTCATAATTAAAATAGATAAGACCAGCGTAATAGGCTTTTCCCACCAAAAAGCAGCTAATATTAGAAATGCAAATGGAAAATAAATTGTACCATAACTAACTCTTTCAGTTGAATGCATTCCCTTAAAAGTTTCATACTTTAATGCGAGAGCATTAATAATTATAAAAACAATAGCGAGAGTTAAAGGAGGAAAGTTTGATTCAAAAATAAATGGACAGATTGATACTAATGTTCCAACAATTACATGTACAAGCTTGCGACTAGACTCGGGTTTCCATCGAAGATATTTACGTGAAAGTTCACTAATTCCTATTAATAGAAATATTGTTATTAGAAATAGAAGAAAAGTCATCCATTCATTAGTAAAAGGTTTCCAAATTGGTAAATGCATTGGTTAAAAATTATATAGCATAGTATATAAATAATAGATTTGATTTTTTAAAAAGTATTCCTGGATTGGTGAACAACAAATTTTCATTTATATTTCAACGTGTAAATCAAATAATGATTTGTTAAATGGGGGAGTTTATGAAATATAATGAGGAAATTGAAAGCCTGCAGGTTGAACTACTCAAAATGCAGACTCATGTAAAAAATAAAGGTTTAAGAATTGCACTAATCTTTGAAGGTCGTGATGCTGCTGGTAAAGGAGGCACTCTTAAAAGAATTACAGAACATTTGAATCCTCGAGGCGCAAGAGTTGTTGCTCTTGAAAAACCGAGTGACCGTGAAAAGACACAATGGTATTTTCAACGTTACGTTGCTCATTTACCTGCAGCAGGTGAAATTGTTTTGTTTGATCGAAGTTGGTATAATAGAGCGATGGTTGAACCTGTTATGGGGTATTGCACAGATGAACAACATAAAAGGTTTTTAAAATACGCACCTCAATTCGAACAGTTATTAGTTAAAAGTGGAATTAAATTATTTAAATTTTATTTTTCTGTATCAAAGAAAGAACAAGGAAACAGGTTTAAATCCCGTGAAACTGATCCATTAAAGCAATACAAACTATCTCCAGTAGATAAACAAGCTCAAGAATTATGGGATCAATATTCCATACGTAAATTCGAAATGCTTAACTCTACAAATCGTACACTGACTCCTTGGACTATTATACGTTCAGACGATAAGAAAAAAGCACGTATTAATTGTATTAAAAATATTTTATCAAATGTTGATTATGATGGAAAAATTAGTAAAAAACATCTTGAGTTTGATTCTGAAATTGTTATTTCAGGCATTGATGAAATAAAAATAATGGAAGATAACTTGTTAAATCCTGAATTATTGCCTGGTTAATATATTATTGAAAAGCTTATTTCTAACTAGACACGCGAAATCAAGTTGGAATCATGTAGGCTTGTCTGATATTGAACGTCCACTGAATAGTCGTGGTGAAAAAGCAGCGCCTTTTATGGGGCAATTAATTTATGAAAAGTCAGATATTCCTGATTTACTTATTTCTAGTCCTGCAAACAGAGCATTTTCTACTGCTAAAGCATTTGCAAAAATATTTGGATTGATTGAAAATGATATTATAATAAATGATACTATTTATGGGGCTGGCCCATATCAGTTGCTAGATATAGTAAAGGAACAAGATAATTTTCATCAATCCGTAATGTTATTTGGACATAATCCAACTTTTACAACTTTTGCTAACATGCTAACAAATGAAAATATTTTTAATGTTGTAACATGTGGGGTGGTAAAGATTGATTTTAATGTTAAAAATTGGCTAGATATTGATTATGGTTCTGGGATTATGAATTACTATGAATATCCGAAGAAATATCAAAAGAAATCATGAGGTATAATTAGTAACGATTATGAATTGTCTTTAAAGAATAAATGATTATTGTATCNACTTTTATTGTATCGTTCATAATAATTATTTTATTGCTGTACTTTTATACTTTTCGTCAAGTGCAAAAGTTGCCTTTTAATTCTCCCGACAACTTTTTGAGATTAAATAATACCAATCCAGAAACACAAACCGTTATATGTTTTGGTGATAGCATTACGCATGGTCAGGTTAGTCATAATTATGTAAATATTTTAGTGGAGAAAATGTCAAAAAAAGGATTCAATTTTATAAATGCGGGTGTAAACGGTAATTTGGTTTATAACTTAATTCAAAGGATGGATACGATTGTTGATTGTAATCCAAATTATATAACGATTCTTATTGGAACGAATGATGCTAACTCAACATTAAGTGAAAAGAATAGTGCTAGATATATAAAGAATATGTCTCTTCCTGAGAAACCTGATAAAGATTCATTTAAGAAAAATTATTTATATTTAATCAAAGAGTTAAAAAAACAAACAAATGCAAAAATTGTATTATTATCAATACCCCCTATAGGAGAGGATAAAAATCATGTATCATTTGAAAGATCAAAAGAATACAGTGAAATCATACAAAATATTTCTATAGATCAAAATGTTGACTATATACCACTTCATGAAAAGATAGATGAATATTTAGGTCCAGATAATCATCCCAAAATATCATATGATGAAGGATATAGATGGGTGATGGTTAAAGGATTTTTTTTACATTTTTTGTTTGGTTATAACTTTGATAGGATCGCGTCTAAAAATGGTTTTGTTATACTAACAGATTTTTTACACTTAAATAGTTCTGGAGCCAAATTAATTGCAGGTTTAATCCAAAAATGGTTAATAAAGTAGGATATTAAATGTTTAAAATATTAAAGAAGTTCTTAATGATAGTAATATGGTTTGTATTTNCAATAAAAGCAGAAGATTCAGATTGGGATACTAGAATTGTAAAAACGGAAAAAGTTTCATTTCAAGTAGAGACATATGCAGATGGCTTTGAAATTCCTTGGGGAATGGCATTTTTNCCTGATAATAGAATGATGGTAACAGATCGTATTGGAGACCTATGGATTNTAGAAAAGGATGGAAAAGATAAGGTAAAAGTAATTGGTGAAATACCAAATGTTCGATCTAAAGGACAAGGTGGGATGCTTGATGTGGCTGTNCACCCTGATTTTAATACAAATTCCTATATCTATTTATCTTATAGTGACTATTCTGAAAATAAATCACATACATCATTAATTCGTGCGAAGCTTGTGAATAATAGTTTAGTTAATTCTCAAATAATTTTTAGGCCCGAAGAAAAATTTTTTACTAAAAGAAGTCTTCATTTTGGTTCTAGGATTATATTTGATGATAAAGGATTTATATTCTTTTGCATCGGGGATAGAGGCGATAGGGATTTAGCCCAGAATCTTGATATGCCAAATGGTAAAATGTATCGCATACGTGATGATGGAACGATACCTATAGATAATCCATTTTATTATACAAAAGGAGCAATTAAATCTATATGGTCCTATGGACATAGAAATCCTCAAGGATTGGCTTTACACCCATCAACAAGGCAATTATGGGAAGCAGAACATGGTCCTCGAGGTGGAGATGAAGTAAATATTATTTTGAGGGGACATAATTATGGGTGGCCTGTGATCACGTATGGAAAAAATTATTCTGGAACAATTATATCAAAACTCACTCATCATGAAGGAATGGATCAGCCGGTATTTCATTGGACGCCTTCAATTGCAGTATGTGGAATAGCATTTTATGAAGGTAGTCAGTTTCCTGAATGGAAAAATAATCTTTTAGCAACATCCTTAAAATATGAGCGCTTACATCGTGTAGAGTTAGATGGAATGAATATGGTTAAAGATGAAATAATCTTCGAAGCTAAAAGCAGGGTTCGCGATGTTGAAGTTGGNCCTGATGGTATAATTTATGTTGCATTAGAAGACCCCGGNCGTATTGTAAAATTAACTCGTTACAGTAAGTGAAAATTAATCAAATAATAAATANTATTTATAAATCTCTATGGNTTGTATTGTTATTTCTTATTATAACCTTTGATCGATCCAATAGTTACAGTGTATATATCACATTAGGATTATTAATATTATTAACTATAATTGCAGTTATAAGGGCAATTAATTTGCGGAATGAATGGAGGCCTATTGCTGAAGAATATTATGTTGAAAATATGGATGAAGAATAAGCATTATCCTTTTAAAATTTTTATTCCATCTAATTAAATAGATTTAAAATGAATTTGATTTTGAAAGCAACAAAATTTTCTGCATTAAAACATCAAAGTCAAAAAAGAAAAGATAGAAAGACACCATATATCATTCATCCAATTTCAGTTGCTATGATTTTAGCAGAAATTGGAGGTATAGATGATAAGGAAATATTATCAGCAGCTTTATTACATGATACGATTGAAGATACAGATACAACAGCAGGTGAAATTGAGATAGAGTTTGGATCTAGAGTTAGAGGAATAGTTGAGGAGCTTACTGATAATAAACTATTAAGTTATGCAGAAAGAAAACAACTGCAAATTGATCATGCTCCTAAGTTATCTAAGGAAGCTACTTTAATAAAAATTTCAGACAAAATATCTAATATCACAGATGTGATAAATGAAAGACCCCCTGAATGGGATAATAACCGATGCGATGAATATATTGATTGGGCAGAAGCTGTAATTAACAATTGTCATAAAGTAAATACTCCCTTAGAGAATCATTTTTATAATCTTGTAAATTCTTATAAGTTGAAATGAAGCTAATTTATCTAATAACTATTTTTCAAATACTAATTCTTAATGCTCAATCAAGATTAGATAGTTTATACTATTTGGTTCAACAATTTGAAGATGAGGTTACAAAAACTACAATAGAACTAGATAGCCTTCAAAAAATACTAAGCTCATTACATGCTAAATATGCAGAAGAACGATTTTTACTGATGGAAAAATCAGTAGTAAAACGTATTAATAGAGCCGCATTCGCTGGAATGTGGATTGATAAGCCATTGGAAGGAAAAAGAAAAAAAATTCTGCAAGGAAAAGAAATTTACTTATATCCTCATTATATACAGGACTTTATTCGTATATCCTATAATGATACAATTGGCTATATGAGTTCGGCATTTTATGATCAAATAGGTTTGCCTCCTTATTTTCAAGAAGCAAGACAACACGCTATTATTAGAGAAAAAACTAAATTAAATCTTGATAATGAAAAAGAGCGTTTTAAGCGTCGTGAAAAGGAAATGATTCATGAAGCAAAATATCTCGCAAAAAATATTGAAGACCTATCATATGCACAGAAGAAAAAAGAGTATCGAAAGCGAATTTTACTAGATAAATGGGGTGAAGATCTTGGGTATAAGATAAATGCAGGTCTTATTGAAATTGGTTTTACAGAAATGATGGTTGAAGAAGCTCTTGGTCACCCTGATAATATTAATCGTACAGAGTATTCTTTCTTCATACGAGAACAATGGGTTTATAATATAGGTAAATATCATTACGTTTATTTGGAAGATGGTATTGTTACAGCTATACAATTCAAAGGATAGTTTAGTTGAAATATTCTAGTTCCATTTTATTTATNATTTTATTCACTTATGCNAATAGCTCTGCTCAAGAACTAGATTCTACAGAATTAACTACTCAAGAATCATCTATTAATGCTGAGCTTGAAGAGGAAAAAATTCATATAAATAAAGAAGAAAACTCATTAAAAGAAAAAGATGAAACAAAGAAAATTCCCTTAGAATACGTAATTCCAACCTTTGATAANTTANGTGGCTTTANAGTGGGTTGGTCTATCAATCAGCCTTTTTTCTCAGGAGAACGATTTGAACTTGAAAAGTACNANCCAATATTTGGAATCATGATTGCTTCCCCAATGACAATTTCATTTTCTAGATTCACTATTGGNTTTGGTCTTGGTATAGAATCAGGGAATGAGCAATCAACTATTTTTGGAACTGTAAATATGAAATTTTTTGGAAAGTTTTCATTAATGGGTGGATTTGGATCAATAAATGATGCTGGCGTTCATTTTGGTGTTGGTTTTGAAGTAGATGCACCAAATATTCCCATTTCAATAAAGCCTTTTATAAGAGCAAATGGAAGTTTTGGTAGAAAGAATAATGAAGCACCTGAGAGTATNTTTTTTAATACNTTACCTTTTTTAGGNTGGGCTCAAGCAGGTGTCNTTATTGGATATAAACTTTAATAGTATAATAATATTTTAAGGATGAAAATATGAATAGTTGTCCAAATATTGCTCNTGGTGAGNTCCGTAAACGCTTATATATAGGTTATGTAGGTTTATTTGGTACCATAATTACTATTATGTTCACAGTGTTTTTCAACCAGGATCATTTACGTTTTCTTATTTTTTTCCCAGCAATACTTACAACAGTAACTTTTTTTGAGGCTTTGGACANAACATGTATTGTATATGCATATTTAGGCATAAAGAATATGGGCGATAAATATCATAAAGAAAGAGAGTCTGATTCTTTAAAGGTTCAACGAATACAATCAATAAAAATTGTTGTTAAGTCTATCATAAGCGCAATTATAATAACTGCAGCGGCATACATCATTTGATCAAGAAATTTATTATAAAGGTATTTGTGGTGTTAAGTATGAGTTTTTTGATCTATTTCTACCTAATAATCTGGTCAACCCATCTATAGATGTTGTAGCGGAGGAGGGAGTTGAACCCCCGACCTTCGGATTATGATTCCGCTGCTCTAACCAGCTGAGCTACTCCGCCATTAAAGGTTCTGAAGTTAATAATAGCCTCTTTCTACACCAATATGTATTGTTGTAGGTGATAGCGTTGGTATGTAAGTTATTCAAGTAAGAAATAATCTACACTTTATAGAAACTAAACACTTTACTAAACTTGTTTTAGAGAGCATTTTCAAGGTAATTTCAACGTAATAAACCGGCTTAGTCCGATGCGCAAGTTCTACATACTGTTTTTTATATTTTTTAACTGTCTTTTTAGTCAGAAGATTTCTCTACTTCCAACTCCTTTTGATATGAGTGTTGATCAATTCCGTGGTGGTGAATCAAAGACAGAAGTTGTCATTAATCTTATGATTCCTAAAAAGTTATTCCAGTGGGTAGATGATGGTGAAGAATATAAGTTTGAAGGTTTAGTTGATGTTCGTGTATTTATTAATGGCGAAACCGCTGCTCAAGATGTTTTTCGCATACTTGAAAAATCAGTGGATAGGCCCGGTCCCAATGAGAGATTAATAAGCATGGTTCAACAATCAAGATTTTTATTAAATCGTGGTAGCGTTGTATTTACTGCTACTATAACTGATTTATCATCTAAGCAAGTTTATGTCTCAACAAAAAATGTAATTATTAGGAAGATTAATGATAGTTATTTATCAACAAGTGATTTGTTATTATGTACCTTTTTAAAAAGAGAAAAAGAATTTGATGAAGGAAGTATAAATCGAAATGGATTTACTATAGCTCCAAACCCTAGTGGGGTATTTGGTTTAGGAAGACCAATGNTATATTCTTATGNAGAANTATATGGTTTTAGTGGTGATAATGGTACATATACTTTAGNCTATCGAATCTATGATCAAAAGGGAAAGGAAATCATNCGCCGCGGACCTTTTATAAAAGATATACCTGGCGAATCTAGCGTTGAGACATTTGGNATGAACATTATGGGCTTACTTGCAGGTAGGTATACGTTAAGGCTTACTATTCAAGATAATCAAACAGAAAAGAATACTTTCATTGATAGAGAATTTTTTGTTGTAAAAGAACAACCTGTAGATTTTAAAAGCAACTTTACAATCATACTTGATGCAATGGATAATGATGAATTGAAGGATTTTATAGATATAGTTGGATATTTCATGACAGATTTAGAACTTCAAGCTATAATTAAATCTGATAGATCTGAAAAAATTGTGCAAATAGTAAATTTTTTTCAACAACGTGATTTTGATNCAAGTACATCCCAAAATGAATTTTATAATCGATTAAATAAATATATAGCGATTGCAGATCAACAGTATTCAACAAGAAGCTTCTTGGGTAGTAAAACAGATAGAGGACGTGTNTTAATAGTATATGGCCGTCCAAATGATATAGAATCATATAATGCAAATGAAGAAAGATTAAGTTATGANATATGGGAGTATGAAGATTCAGATAATGGTTATTTATTTATTTTTATNAATAAAGAAGATGGTTCTGGTATGTTTGAACAAATCCATTCAACCCATCCAAATGAATTTCGTAACTACCGATGGAAGGATATGATAATAAGAGGAACTACTAATTTAATAGATTTTTAATGAGTTTTTAGATAGGAGTATAAAAATATGTATAAGTCTGTAGATAATTTCATGAAAAATGTTATTTNGAGATCCCNAGGTGAGGATGAATTTCATCAAGCTGTGCATGAAGTAATNTCTTCTATATGGGGATATGTTCAAGATCACCCACAATATATTCATGAAGGAATATTAGATCGGATTGTTGAACCTGAACGAGTTATTATGTTTCGTGTCCCATGGCGCGATGATCGCGGAAAAACACAAGTTAATCGCGGATATAGAGTAGAGTTTAACTCGGCTATTGGACCGTATAAGGGAGGTTTACGGTTTCATGCGTCAGTCAANCTCAGTATTTTAAAATTTCTTGGATTTGAGCAGATATTTAAAAATAGTCTTACTACACTTCCAATGGGTGGTGGTAAAGGTGGGTCCGACTTTGACCCTAAAGGGAAATCTGATAATGAAGTTATGAGTTTTTGCCAATCTTTTATGACAGAACTTTTTCGTCATATTGGTCCTAAAACTGATGTTCCTGCTGGTGATATAGGCGTTGGAGGTCGTGAAATTGGATATCTATTTGGTCAATATAAGCGATTGCGGAATGAATTTACTGGTGTATTAACTGGTAAAGGTTTGAATTGGGGTGGAAGTAGAATTAGACCAGAAGCTACGGGTTATGGCGCTGTTTATTTCGCTGAAGAAATGTTAAAACGAAGAAACGAATCTTTTGAAGGAAAAACTGTAGCCGTATCNGGNTCCGGTAATGTTGCTCAATATGCGACGGAAAAAGTTACTCAATTAGGAGCTAANGTTGTAACNATGTCTGATTCAAATGGTACAATTCATGACCCAGATGGTATTAATGAAGAAAAATTAGCATGGATTATGGATTTAAAAAATATTAAGAGGGGTAGAATAAAAGAATATGCTTCCGAATTTAATTGCGATTATATAGATGGTAAAAAACCTTGGGTNATTCCNTGTGATATAGCATTACCATGTGCAACCCAAAATGAAATTAATTCAAATGATGCAAAAATATTAATTAAGAATGGATGTATTTGTGTATCTGAAGGAGCAAATATGCCTTCAGATGCTGAAGCAATTGATATATTTACAAATAAGAAAATTTTATTTGGTCCAGGAAAAGCAGCCAATGCTGGTGGAGTAGCAGTCTCAGGNTTAGAAATGAGTCAAAATAATATGGGTTTAGCTTGGGCAAGAGATGAAGTAGATCAACGTTTACGCCAGATCATGAAAGATATTCATAGTCAATGTACTGAATTTGGATCNGATGCTGATAATTATGTGAATTATGTCAAAGGAGCAAATATAGGTGGGTTTATAAAAGTTGCTGATGCAATGATTGATCAGGGTGTTGTATAGCTATATTCCACTAGCTTCATGCTCATTCATAGGTTCTATATCTGATATTTTAGGTTTTAATATGATTCCATTNCCAGTTTGACCATCAATCTTTATTCTTAAAGGTTGCTCAAGGATATAACAGGTAGCAAATTTTTTATTTTTAAATACTTTTTGTTTTTCTAACCATTTATGATCAAAAGATTCATCTTTAGAAGTATGGTCTATGGTGAAATACCCCAACCTCATGCTTGTAATATTTTGAAAAAAGTGACTTCCAAATGAGGGGTCAACTGGAAAATCTTNAATCCCTATTTCAATAATAGCANTTGCACCNCTTATTTGTTCCCAGTTCACGGGTATCCCTAACCAAGGGTCAGCAGATCCCCATCGTCCCGGGCCAGCAAGAATATAGGGGGCTTTATTTATCATCATATTATTCAACTGATGAATTTCTTTAGCTATTTGTTTAGTATTTGATGCTNTAAAACGTTTTGGATCAACAAAAATTATATGTTGTACATTATCAATAAATCCATCACCTAATGTTACTTTGCTATTACATAATACCGATTTTGATGGTTCATTATCCATATTAATTAATTCTCTAGAACCACCCATTACCATTGGTTTAATCTGTAGTAATGAGAATTCTGGCTTTTTATTTTTATCCTCAAATATATTCACAGCAAATTCTATTTCCACTTCACAACCAAGAGCATCTTTTCCCATTTCTAANAAATTGTTCAATATATCTACNATTGGGAACATTGACCATTTCAATATNGGGGTAAAGGTTANTACTCTAGTCCCTTTTTGAGACAAATTATCTCTAATAACATTATCTTCATTTGAGACAACACTTCCAGACCATTTCAAAGATCCATCTTTTTCAGCTGTTTTTAAACTAAAGGATGTCAAGTTTTTATCTTCATTTTTCAAAGCTGAAGAATTACTAGNTTTTAATNTCATAGCATAGAAAGAATTTTGAGAGCTCTCAATAGTTGCTTTAATTGAATAGTNTTGTGGTAATATCCCAGGATATTTTGGAGAAAATCGAAGTGATTTTTCCCCATTTGCAATAGTACGTCCTAACCCAAGAGCTAAGTGAACTACCCCTTCATCTCTTTTCATATATGAAATAGGATAAAAATTAAAACTTTGAGCAGTACCGCTAAATGTTGGGTAAAAACGATCAATATAATTTTGTCCAACCATTTCCATTAATATTACTGCCATTTTTTCTTCTTCAATTCTGTGAACTGATCTATTTATAAGTGATTTTGGATCTTGATAAAAAGTAGACGCATATACAAGTTTTATAGCAGTAATTAAATCATCTAGTCTTTGACTGGTCTTGGATTGATTATTTGGTAGCATGTATGTAGCATACATGCCTGAAAGAGGTTGATATTGNGANTCCTCAAGTAAACTTGAAGATCTTACAGCTAAAGGATATTTTACTGATTTAATAAATACTTTAAGTGAATCTATTAAAGCCTTACTAAAATTTGATTTAATAAATATATTATTTATTTGTTTATTAGATTTATTTGATAGTGCATCATTCCATAAATTATTTTCTCTCATAAATTCATCAAAGGAATCTGTTCCTATTACAGTTACATGCGGTATATTAATACTTACTTCTGGAAATCCATTTCGTATGGTTGAGGATCGAATCATCTTTTGAGCAAATGCTAANCCTCTTGCTTTACCTCCTAATGATCCACCAGATATTTGAATAAAACGCTTAGAATGATCAAATTTATTACGCTGTATTTCAACTACTTGTCTNGCCTTACGATTTTTAATCGTNTTATTAATAAGCTTGATTAAGTACTTTCGATGTTCATCTGAATCCTTAAAATCAGCATAATTTATAGGACGAACTTTTGATGCTAGCCCAAGGAATCCATGCGCTGCTAGCCAGTTAGAAAAGTGATTACTTTTAGCATGGAAAAGTAANGATTCTTCTGGGGCAGAAGTAATTGCATCAGCTAATTCATTTAAATCTGAAGCTCTTATTATTTCCTTACCTTTAGGCGTTCTAAAAATCAAATCACCAAATCCAAAATTTTGAACAACAAAATCTCTTAATTCCCTTAATAGCGTTGGAGAATCTTTATATAAAAAATGAGCATTCACTTCTTTAGCAAGGTTTGAATTTTTATTATGTTTTGATTGNAGCATGATGGGTATGCTCGGGTCTATTGAACGTGCCCAACGTGCAAATTTTACACCTGCATTCTTATCAAGTTTATCATTTTTAGGAAAACGAATATCAGAAATTATACCAAGTGTACTCATGCGAAATCGTTTAAAATATCTTTCTGCTTCTTCATATGATCGTGCCAAGAGTATTTTTGGTCTTCCACGCATATANAATAATCTTTCATGATCGCTCGCACTTTTATCTACCATTTNNTTAACTTGATGACTTATCTCTTTATAAATCATTGGCAAAATAAGAGAATAATAGCTGGGAGAATCTTCAATAAGGATAATACATCGNACATCAGCTTTTTTTATATCTCTTTTAATATTCATTCTNTCTTCAAGCAGTTTTACAATAGCCAGCAAAACATTTGCATTTCCTGACCAAATAAAAACGTTGTCTATTGAAGATCTTTCAAATTTTTCAGGTAATTGTTTTATCTCTGACTCATCGAAAGCAAGCAAAATAAGAGGCTTTTGCGGATAGAGTTCTTTTATTTTTGAACAAAAGAGTATTGGATCCATATCTGCAATTCTCATCATCACTACTATTAAGTCAAAATCTTGTCTTGTAAGCATCGTTAATGCGTCTGCAGCAGTGGATGTTTGCCATACTCTTGGGGCATTACTAAAATTCATGCCCATGTATTCATGTAATATTTGTTCAGTTAATCGCCCATCTTCCTCAAGAACAAATGAGTCATATGGGCTTGCAACAAGTAAAATTTCATGAATTCGATGAAAAATTAAATCCTGTAACGTTAGTTTGTCTGCGTGTGTAAATTGTAGCGTTTTCATTTACAAAACTTATTAACTACTTGTATATATTCAGATAAGAAAAATAATTATTAAATAATAAAAATGATTAGATCATTAAATTCATTCGATTTAAAAGATAAGCGCGTATTGATACGGGTAGACTATAATGTGCCTGTTGAAAATGGTGTTGTCAAAGATGCCTATAGAATTCAGTGCTCAATTCCAACTATTAAAGAATGTCTTGAAGCAGGGGCTTCAGTAGTTTTAATGTCTCATCTTGGAAGACCAAATGGAAGCACTAATGATAATTATAGTATGATCTCTGTGGGAGAGGTTCTTTCTGATTTTCTAGAAATTCCAATAAAATTTTCTCATGACTGTATAAATGAAGATTCAATTAATGTAACTATTGGCCTTCACCCGGGAGAGGTTCATTTATTAGAAAACCTACGATTTCATAGGGGTGAAGAGGAAAATGATTTTGAATTTTCAAGATTACTTTCAAAGCATGGTCAAATATTTATCAATGATGCTTTTGGAACTTCTCATCGGTCTCACGCATCAAATGTTGGTGTAACAGATAATTTTATGCATAAAGGGATGGGTTTATTGATGGAGAAAGAAATTCAATATTTAATGCATAAGTTTAAAAAACCAAAAGAACCTTTAGTACTTTTGCTTGGTGGGGCAAAGATATCTGATAAAATAGATATGATCGAAAGATTTATAATTAAAGCAAAGAGTATACTCATAGGTGGCGGAATGACTTTTACCTTTTTAAAAGCAATGGGGCTAAATGTAGGGAAATCNATGATTGATGAAAGTATGATTTCAACTGCCAAAACAATTATTAAGAAAGCTCGTCAAAATAGAGTTAAAATAAAACTTCCTGTAGATTTTGTTGTGTCAGATGCTATTGATAAGCCATCAAAAATTGAAACAGTATCTTTTGATTCAATACCCGATAACATGATTGGTCTTGATATTGGTCCTGAAACTATAAAATTATTTTCTAATATAATCCTTCAATCTGGTACAGTATTGTGGAATGGTCCTATGGGGGTATTTGAGAAAAAGGAATTTGAAAATGGTACAAAATCTATCGCAAATTTACTATCTGATATGAAAGATCAAAATATAGATACGATAGTTGGTGGAGGTGATAGTGCCTCTGCAATAAGAAAGTTCTCTGATATTGAAAACATAACACATGTTTCTACTGGTGGCGGAGCATCTTTAGAATTATTAGGAGGAAAAAGTCTTCCAGCCATAACTGCATTGGAGAAATTATGATACCAAAACCTATTGTTGCTGCTAATTGGAAGATGCANAAAACTCCCCAGGAAGGTGTTAAATTTCTTTCTGAGCTAAACAATTTGCTTTTGGATAAGGAAATGCCATCAATTATATTCTGCCCGCCATTTACATCGCTCTTTCACATGAATGAAATATTATCAGATTTGGAGTATTGTCTGGGTGCTCAGAATGTTTATTTTGAAAACGAAGGTGCCTTTACAGGTGAAATTTCAATGAATATGCTTGTATCTTGTGGTGTTCAGTACGTTATTATTGGTCATTCTGAACGAAGGCATATTTTTAATGAATCAAATAATGATATTAATAAGAAAATTCATACTGTATTGAAACAAGAAATCTTTCCAATATTTTGCATTGGAGAAAAACTTGATGATCGTGAAACAAATAATACTCGTAAAGTTTTAGTGAAGCAGTTAGAAGAAGGTTTATTAGGAATAAATAAAGATATGATGANCAAAATAATTATAGCTTATGAGCCAGTTTGGGCCATTGGTACCGGAATTAACGCTGTTCCAAATCAAGTTGAAGAATCCCATGATATGATTAGAGAAATATTGCTTGATTTATATTCAATGAATATAGCAAATGATATTCCAATCTTATATGGTGGTTCTGTAAAGCCAGATAATTCTGAAGAATTAATCAAAACAAAAGGAGTTGATGGTTTTTTAATTGGAGGCGCAAGCCTAAATTTGGAAATGTTCTCNGGTATAATTGAAAATGTTCATAANAATTCTATGAGGTAAGTAATGACAAGTGTTTTAATAGTTATCCATACAATAATTAGTGTTTTATTGATTGCTGTAATATTAATGCAAGCAGGTCAAGGTGGCGGCTTAGCTGGAGGGCTCAGCGCTGGAATGGGTAATTCTATTTTTGGTGGACGTGCGGCTGCAACAGCATTAAGTAGAATCACTACTTGGTTTGCAATTGCATTTATGGCATTGGGAGTTTTAATTAGTCTTTTAAGTGCCCCCAATGTGGTAGAGAATGAATCTATTCTTAAACGTGAGGCAGATGAAAGATTATTAGATCTATCTGCTCCGGATATACAGCAGAATCTTGAAATTGAATAATTATGATAGCCGAAGTGGTGGAACTGGTAGACACGCTGTCTTGAGGGGGCAGTGGGGGAAACCCTGTGCGGGTTCGAGTCCCGCCTTCGGCACGAATGGAGTAAATAATGGTTAATGTATTTAAAAAAATATTTTTCTTTTCTTTGGTGTCAATTATTTTTTCTCAATCTCCCAGTCAAGCTTTAAATGATGGAAAGTCTCAATTAGCAAATGGTGATTATGAACAAGCTGAAATTTTATTCAAAAAAGCACTGCAGATGGATCCAACTTTCTCACCTGCTATGCTTGAATTGGCAAGAATCAATCTACGTTTTGGTAAAATGAAGGATACACAAGAATTCTTACGTCAGGCAATTGATATTGACCCTGAGAATCAAGAATATAGAGAGGAATTTGATCGTATAAACCAAATTAACACTTTAATGAGTGATGCATCCCGGTATATGGCTGATGCAGATTTTAATAATGCTTTTGATAGTTATCGTATTGTGTTGGAAAAATTTCCTTTTTTCTCTGAAGCTGCATATAGTATGGGTCTTGTAAAGTATCGTGAAAAAACTTTTGAAGAAGCAGTCGTATATTTTAAAAAGGCATTAGAAATTAATCCTTATCATGAAAAAGCTAGAAAAGCACTAGATAATGTTACTAAAAAGGCATTTAATGATGGTAATCGTTCTTATAAGCGTGGTGATTTAGATGGCGCTATTGATTCTTATAAAAAGGTTTTGGAATTTGATGAGTCTTTTTATCAGGCTCATTATCAAATTGGTGTAATTGAGGCAAAAATGGGTAATCGTGATCTTGCTATTGATCATTATGAGTCTTCTCTAGAAATTAATCCTAATTTTTATAAAGGATGGTTTGCTTTAGGACTTTCTAAAAAATCTAATGGTGATAATCTTGGTGCTATTTCAGCATTTAGCTCTGCTGTTGAAGTGTACCCTGCATATGATAAAGCATATGGTGCTATGGGTGAAATTTATTTAAATGAAAAAAACTTTGATAAAGCTATTGAAGTTCTTAATACATCTGTTCAGGTAAATCCTAATTATTCAAAAGGATATTCAACTCTTGGAGTTGTTTATATTGAAATGGAAGAGTGGGGTAATGCTGTGAATAATTTAGTTCTTGCAACTACATATAATGAAAAAGACGCTATGTCTTGGTATCGATTGGCTTCTGCTTATAATAATCTTGGTGAGTGTGTAAGTGCACAAGAAGCAGCAAGAACTTCTACTGAGTACAAGAAAAATTTTGGAGGTGCGTGGGTTGAGCTTGGCGTATCAACATGGTGTAATGGTAAAGGAAATAAAATTGCTGCTGTAAATGCATTAGAAAAAGCNCGAAAAGATCGATCATGGAGAAAAATTGCTGAATACGAGATGGATAAAATTATGAACCCTCAAAAATATCAGAATTAATTTTAAAATTATAATTATATGATAAAAGCGGTCATATTTGACCTAGATAATACTCTCTTAGATTTCATGAAAATGAAAGAGTATGCTGTTAAAGCAGCCATTGCAGGAATGATTGAAGCTGGTCTAGATATTGATAATGAAGAATCATATAAGACAATAGTTTCAATTTATGAAGAAGAAGGTTGGGAAAATCAGCAGATATTTAATTATTTCTTAGAAAGAACTGTTGGAGAGGTAAATAATAAATACTTAGCAGCTGCAATAGTTGCATACAGAAGAGCTCGGGAAGCTAACCTATTATTATATCCTAATGTAAACCATACGTTAGTTGAATTAATGAANACTGGAATTAAACTAGCTGTTGTATCAGATGCTCCAAGNAGAGAAGCATGGATGAGGATTTACTATTTAAACCTGCACCATCATTTTGATATTGTATTAACATTTGATGATACAAATGCAAGAAAACCATCTCCAATTCCATTTCAGATGGCCTTAAAAGAATTAAAGACTGAACCAAGTGAAACTTTAATGGTTGGCGATTGGCCTGAAAGAGATGTGCAAGGAGCAAATAATCTTGGAATAAGGACAATATTTGCTCGATATGGAGATTCATTTGGCACTGTTGATTCNGGCGCAGATTGGGACATAAATGATGTGTATGAAATTGTAGGTATAGTAAACGAGTTAAATAGTGCCTGAATATTTTATTGGAACAGATATTGTTGCTGTTTCACGTATTCAAAATATCATTCATAAACACACCGATAGATTTAAAAAACATACTTTCACAGAAAATGAAAAAAAATATTGTGATTTAAAACCAAATCCAGCTATTCATTATGCTGGAAGATTTGCTGCAAAGGAAGCAATCAAGAAAGCTCTTTACTCATCAAAAATAATTAATTCAATTGATTTTGTTGATATTGAAATTCTAAATAGTGATTCTGGGGTTCCAGAAGTCCAATTATCGCATCATGAATTAAATAATTTTCATGTAAAGATTAGTATTTCTCATATTGAAGAATATGCAATTGCATTTGCCTTAGTTTCATCATCTTGAAATTACTTACACAAAAACAAGCTAGAGAATTAGATATACTATCNCTAGAAAGTTCTAAAATAAAAGGTGNACAGCTTATGGAAGCAGCTGGAAAAATTATTGCTGATTTCTTAATGGATTGTATACAAAATATTGATAAAGAAAGCATTGGAATAGTATGTGGAAAAGGGAATAATGGTGGAGATGGATTTGCTTCTGCAACCTTTTTACATTCAAAAAAATATAGAATTCAGATTTTTTGCATTTGTTCTTTAGATGACCTTAGTAATGATTCGCAATATTTTGCNAATCAATGTCTAGAAATGGGTATTANTATTCAATTTTCATGTATCNATCTGATTGATGAACTCAAAAATGATTTTATAATTGATGGTTTATTAGGTACAGGAGTTAAGGGTCCTGTGAGAGAAGAAATTATGCCTATAATTAATACAATAAATAGTTCTAAGGGCAAAGTTATATCTATTGATATACCTTCAGGTTTGCATGCAGATATAGGTATTGCGCAACCAGAAGGTATAAATGCTNATTATACAATAACCATGGGCCATCCAAAAGTTGGGTTAATTATGAGAGATGGTCCATCATTATCAGGTGAGATACATGTCGCAGACATTGGTTTCCCAGATAAAGCGTTAAATAATTTAAAGGGATTAAAATGGAAACTTTTACAAGAAAAAGATATTTCAAGTTTACTTAAGCCTATAAATAATGATACAAACAAATATAAACAGGGTAAAGTATTAATTATTGCTGGTTCAAAAGGAATGACAGGAGCAGCAGCGCTTTGTTCATTNGGAGCCTTTAGAGTTGGTGCAGGGTTAGTTATTTCTGCAGCTCCTAGTTCTATTAATGATATNTACGAAAAAAAAATAACAGAGGCTATGACCCTTATTTGCGAAGATNATAATCATGGTTACTTTTTGTTGAATAACTTTGATGAGGTATCAAAAAAGTTTGAATGGGCGGATGTTGTAATTATTGGGCCAGGAATTGGTTGTCATAATCAAACAATTAATTTTGCTAAAAAAATAATTAGAACCTGTGAAAAACCAATGATTATTGATGCAGACGGATTAAGAGTATTTNATAGAAACAATNCATTGTTTAGTGATATAAAAGCTCCATTTGTTATTACGCCTCACTATGGTGAATTATCTCGAATATTAGATGAAGATATCAAGATTATTAATAACCAATTCACTAGCATTTTTGATGATTTTATGGAAAAATTTAATGGAGTATTGGTAGCAAAAAATGCGCCTAGTTGTATTCTACATAAAAACAATGTCAGTATTAATTCATCGGGTAATCCCGGTTTAGCTACAGCTGGTACTGGTGATGTTCTCGCAGGAATGATCGGAGGATTTGTTGCGCAAGGACTAAATATTGAAGATGCATCAAAATTAGCTGTTAATATACACGGCAAAGCAGCAGATAATTATGTTATAAAGAATGGAATGCGTGGAATGATAGCTTCAGATATATTAAATGAAATTCCTTTATTGATTTCAGATTATGAATATTAAATATTATAGAATTTTTTTAATTACTTACGGTATATTAATTTTATCAATATCAAGTATACCAGGAGACTCTATTCCCNGATTTGTTTTACTTTCCTGGGATAAACTNATTCATATAGTTGAATACTCTATTTTAGGTTTTTTAAGTATAAATACTCTTCAAAATAAATCTAAGAATCAAATAATAATTACGTGTGTACTATGCTTATGTTTTGCAATAATAGATGAAGTATGGCAATCATTTATTCCAGGAAGATTTTCAAGCGCACTTGATGTAATTGCTGATGGAATTGGTATTATAATTGGAAGTATATTTGCTTTAAGATTCAATTCAGATAAATAATGATTTATTATTTTCTAAACATAACTCTATTTGCCAAAATCTAGGATTATAATGTATGGATAAATTTATTGTAAATGGAGGTAATCAAATTTCTGGTAGCGTTGATATAAGTGGAGCAAAAAATGCTGTCTTACCTTTAATGACTGCAGCNCTACTTGTTGATGGTAAGACTACGATAAANAGCGTTCCAGATCTTCGAGATACNAGAACAATGATTCGCTTATTAGAAATTATAGGTGCTAAAGTTGCATTTAAAAATAATTCGTTATCTATAAATGCCTCTGATGTNAACAATTTAGANGCNCCATATGATCTTGTTAAGACTATGAGAGCTTCATTTTATGTTTTAGGCCCTTTGCTTGCAAGGTTTGGTGAAGTTAGAGTATCTCTGCCTGGTGGTTGTGCTTGGGGTCCAAGGCCAGTAGATTTTCATTTAAAAGGATTAGAAAAACTTGGTGCAAAGATAAGTCTTGAAAGTGGTTACATATTNGCAAAAGCAAAACACCTAAANGGNAATAANATCAGTTTTGATTTTCCATCTGTAGGTGCTACTGGTAATATCTTAATGGCAAGTGTATTAGCTAGNGGAGAGACTCATATTGAAAATGCAGCTAAGGANCCCGAAATTGTACAATTATGCGAAGTTTTAAATCAAATGGGTGCAAATATTTTTGGTATTGGCACTGATACATTAACTGTGCATGGAGTAGATAAATTACATTCCGTAGATATTGATGTTATACCGGATAGAATTGAAGCAGGAACATATTTAATTGCTGGTGCAACAATGGGAGGCATAACTCTTAATAATTGTAATCCAAAACATTTAGAAGATGTTATCAATAAATTAAAACTTTCTGGAGCAAATATTTATTCTAATGAAAATTCTTTATCAATTGAGAAAATTGATTCAATAGAATCTGTTGATATTACTACTGAGGTTTATCCTGGTTTCCCCACGGACTTGCAAGCCCAATGGATGGCATTTATGTCTGTAGCAAAAGGAAAATCAACAATTATTGATACTGTATATCATGATAGATTCACTCATATACCTGAACTAAATAGATTAGGTGCTGACATTCAATTGAAGGATAATAAAGCTATAGTTGATGGTGTAAATAAATTAAAAGGTGCGCAAGTTATGTCTACAGATATTCGTGCAAGTGCTGCATTAATATTGGGAGCAATAATTGCAGAAGGTAAAACAGAAATTAGTAGAGTATATCATATAGATAGAGGATATGATTCNATTGAGAAAAAATTTCAATCTTTAGGTGTTGATATTGTACGTATTAATGAATAATGCAATTTGTTCTATTTCACAAAAACATTTACTAAGTTTAGAAAGTTTCACTTAGTGNAATAGATAATTATGCAAATCGTAATAATTGGTGCTGGAGAGGTTGGTTTTCACGCTGCAAAAGCGTTAAGNGAAGAAAATCATGATATCACTGCAGTTGATATAGTTCCAGAGAAATGTAATCGTCTTTCTGAAAATCTTGATGTAATCGTTGTTGAAGGGAATGGNGCTAGTCCAAGAATTCTTCATCAAGCAAATGTTGANAACGCTGATTATGTTTTATGTCTTACTAGAGTCGATGAAGTAAATCTTATTGCTGCGCAACAAGCTCATGAACTAGGAGCAAAAAAAATCATTGCTAGATTAAGAAATCAACAATATACCACTCGTCATTCAATTATAAAGCCTGCACAATTTGGAGTAGACTTAGTAATCCACCCTGAAAAAGCTGCGTGTGATGAAATCATTCGTTTNGTTAANCATCCTTATGCAGTTCAGGTTATGGATTTTGAAGGTGGAAGATTGGAAATGATTGGTATCCGCATTAATGGTGATAATGGTGATTTATTAGGAAAAAGCGTAGGTGAAATTTGTGAGTCTAATCCAGATTTTAAATTTGGAATAATTGCTGTTTTAAGGGATGGAAAAACTATTGTTCCTTGGTCAGATTTTGTATTTCAAAATGGTGATACACCATATTTTATTCTGCAAGCTGAAAAAGTAGGGAAACTTATGGAAATGCTAGGAAAGGATTTTTATCGAAATGATCGAGTTATGGTTTTAGGAGGAAGCAAAATTGGACGTTCTGTTGCTGAAGGNTTACAAGATGAAATGAATGTNCGTTTAGTGGATTTTAATAGACATAAATGTGAATGGATTGCTAATGACCTTGAAAATACAATGGTAATAGAAGGAGATGGTACTGATCTTGAATTATTAAAATCTGAAAATATAGATTCTATTGATAGTTTTATTGCTGTGACTGAAAATGAGCAAACAAATCTAATTTCAGGATTACTGTCACACCATTTTGGTGTTGAGCAGACAATAATCCATATTGGTACTACAGAATTTTTGCCTATTATTCAAGAAACTGGTATTGGATCTGTTATTAGTAAGAATATGTCCACCGTAAATTCTATATTACGTAAAATAANAAGTGANATGTCTGAAACTCAAATNGTTTCTTTTGATGAGTTAGATGTAGATGTCTTAGAATTAACACCAGATAAAGAAAGTCCAGTATGTGGGAAACCATTGTCAGAAGTTTCTTTTCCAAAAGCTAGTATAGTTGGAGTAATAAATCACCATGGTCATTTGACAATTGCAAGAGGTTCGTCTCAATTAACAGAAGAAGATACAGCGCTTGTTTTTGCAAAAAATTCCGTNACTGAAAAAGTTCGGAAACTTTTCATTGCCTAATGAACTTTAAGACAATTTTAAATATTCTTAGTGCTTTATTAACCATTATGGGACTTAGTATGTTGTTTCCTGCTTTTATTTCGTGGTTATATAATGAACCTGATTTATTATCTTTTATTTATTCTTCTGGTATATCAATCTCTCTTGGGTTGCCTATATGGTTTATTACAAGAAAAAGTCGCACCCTGCGTAATAGAGATGGTTTTGCCATCGTGACATTTTCATGGATTATAANAGCTTTAGCTGGGTCATTGCCATTCTATCTTAGTGGAGTNATTCCAAATTTTACTGATGCTTGGTTTGANTCCATGTCCGGTGTAACGACAACGGGTGCTACAATTATTGGAAATNCAACGACCCTTCCTCATTTAGTAAATGGTATTGAAAGCATGCCTCATGGAATNTTGTTTTGGAGATCTTTTTTGCAATGGATTGGTGGGATGGGTATTATTTTATTTACCATTGCTATTTTACCTTTATTAGGGGTGGGAGGTGTTCAGCTTTTTAAAGCAGAAGTTCCAGGNCCAGTAGCAGACAAAATTAGGCCTAGAATCAATGAAACAGCGAAAATTNTATGGATGGTTTATGTTGGTTTTACATTACTTCAAATTTTGCTTTTAGGTTTAGCTGGAATGCCATGGTTTGATTCAGTTTGTCATGGNTTTACTACAATGCCAACAGGGGGNTTTAGCACACAAAATGCTAGTATTGNTGCTTANTCTAANCCTGCGATTCATTATATTATCATTTTTTTCATGTTTGTAGCAGGNGTCAATTTTACTCTGCACTTTCGGGCTCTTACCGGCAACTTCAAAGCNCATGTAAAGGATTATGAATTTAGAGTTTATTTAACAATTATATTTATTTCTACACTCATAATATTTTTCAATATATCATCAACAAATTCTGATTGGACTCACGATAGTTTTTTAAAATCACTATTTCAATCTTTAGCTATACTCACAGGTACAGGTTATTCAAATGCAAATTATGAACTCTGGCCCTATTTAAGTCAGCATTTACTTTTAATTTTGATGTTTTTTGGAGCAATGGGGGGATCAACTAGCGGTGGTATGAAGATAGCTAGAATTATTCTATTAATAAAATATGCTGTAACCGAAACCCGTAGAATGTTGCACGCACGTGCTGTTATACCTATNAAAATTGGAAACAGGACTATAAGNGATGAAATTGTCAGGAATACTCTAGGTTTCTCTTTGATATATCTTTCAATTTTTGTTTTAACTGCCTTCGTTTTATCTTCGTTTAATTTAGACTTTCAATCTGCAGTTGGTGCAGCCGCTTCAGCAATTGGCAATATAGGNCCTGCTTTTGGNTCATTTGGACCAACAGATAATTATGCATTACTTCATCCTCTAGGNAAATGGATGCTAACGTTTTGTATGTTATTAGGAAGATTAGAAATTTTTACTGTTATGGTGATTTTTAGTAAAGTTTTTTGGAAATAATGGAGAATATTTATGTCGTATATCAAGATTAATAATGATAATCTAGTATCTGAAATAATCATAGACCGTTCAGAAGCATTAAATGCAATGAATTCTGATATGCTATCAGAGCTGACTAAAGCAATGGTAAAAGTAAAATCNGATGATAAAACTGGAGTGATTATCATTACTGGTGAGGGTGATAAAGCATTCATCGCTGGAGCAGATATTAAAGCTATGCAACAAATGAATGCGAAAGAGGCATTTGAATATGGTAAAGCTGGTCAGCAATTAACTATGATGATTGAAACCTCTTCAAAACCAGTTATTGCTGCTGTAAATGGTTTCGCTTTAGGAGGTGGCTGTGAATTAGCGTTGGCTTGTCATATGCGAATTGTTTCTGAAAATGCAAGTTTTGGTCAACCAGAAGTTAAATTAGGACTTCTCCCTGGATGGGGAGGTACGCAAAGGTTGCCAAAAATTGTTGGGGTTGGAAAAGCAATTGAATTAATAACTACTGGTAAAATAATTAATGCTGAAGAATCTTATAGAATTGGTTTGGCAAATAAAATATGTCCTCAAAATCAGTTAATGTCTGAATCAAGAAAATTAGCTTCAATTATTTTAAAAAATGGTCCAAAAGCCATTAGCTCCTCTCTTAGATGTATTCATGATGGATTAATATTAAGTGTAAAAGAAGGTATGGATATAGAAGTAGAAGAATTTGCTGAATTATTTCGTCATGATGAAAGAATGGAAGGATTAACAGCATTTATTGAAAAAAGAGAACCAGAATTTCGNCATTGATTNCAATAGTATAATTAGTTGTAAATGAATTTAGATTATACAACATATCGAATTATTTGTTCTCATCCATTCGGGATTTCAAGAAGCACACATACATATTATGATATTGTATACATATACATATCAGATGGAGAGTATATAGGTAGAGGAGAAGCGGCTCCTTCTGTACGTTATGATGAGTCAACTAATCAAATAATAACTCATTTAAAATCTATCGATAATATTGATAATAATTTAAACTTAGAAGAAGGTGCTTTTTGGTGTAAAAAAAATTCAAATGGCATTAGTTCACTAGAGGCAGCATTGAGTACAGCGTGGTTAGACTTATGGACTAAAAAAAATAATAGACGTATTTCNNNATATTTTAATTCAGGTAAAAATATGTTATATACNTCATTTACTATTGCAATAGGCGATTTAGATTTAATTCCAAAGAANATAGAAGANGCTAAATNATATAATATTTTAAAAATNAAATTAGGNATTAATGAACAGCATGATAAAAATATAATCAAATTAATACGGAAAGAAACAGATAAGATAATACGAGTAGATGCAAATGAAGGNTGGGATTTAGATACTGGGAAAAAAATGTGTAAATGGCTTGCAGATCATAACGTTGAATTTGTAGAACAACCGTTTAAGGCTCAAAACTTAGGAGATACAGCTAAATTAAGAGATGTATCTCCATTNCCCTTAATNGCTGATGAAAACAGCATAAAGTCATCAAATATTCCTGATATTGCTCATGCCTTCGATGGAATAAATATTAAATTGATGAAGTGTGGTTCTTTATTTGAGGCTAAAAAGATGATTGACTTAGCGCGTAAATACGATATGTAAATTATGCTGG
>NZXJ01000025.1 GCA_002701945.1 Fidelibacterota bacterium | reverse complement strand
TTATTTGGACAATGATCAATCAGCATCATGCTGCAGGAGTTTTAAGTGGTGGAAATTTTGGAGTTACTGATGGTACAAATTGGGTTCCATTAATGGTTATGGTTGCTTTAGGTTGGCATGTAGTTTGGCAACTATATAAAAAATCAGCTAAAGTACAAGGAATGTAAGCTTTTCTAATTCTATTATTATAAACCCCTGAATTATTATGATTCAGGGGTTTTTTTATAATATTTTTTTGTAAGATCCTTCCCATTTTTCTTCAATAAGACTGATTCTATGAGAAAAAATTTTCAAAAATTCATAAATATAATTTTGGATTATCCTAAATGGATTATTTCACTTGTAAGCATAATTACCATAATTATGATTCTATTTGCAAGTCGGTTAGAAATGAATTTTTCAATCGAAGAACTCTTTGCTCTTAATGATCCTGATGTTGAGAAATATTTTGACTTTCTAGAAGAATTTGATCGTGAAGATAATCTCATTTTATTAATGTATGAATGTGATGACCCTTTTTCTTATGATAATCTCTTTATTAATAAATTATTAGTTGAAAAGTTTGAATCTATTAAAGGGGTTGATGAGGTAACTAGTTTATCAAATTTAGAAATTTTTACAGATGGTGGAGAGGAATTATTACGATCCGTTTATCCTTATATACCATTGTCAAAAGATTCATTATTGGAGGCTAAAGATCGCATTATATCGTCTGAATTAGTACAAGAAACTTTGATCTCCAGAGATGGAAAACTGGCTTCATTTGCTATAGAGCTTAATGAGTCGTTTAATAATCATGATAAGAGAGTAAAAATTGTAAAAGAAATTGATGTATATCAGAATACAGCACATTGGAAATGGCATCAATCTGGTATACCTATTTTGAGAACAAGATATGTTCAATTAATGGTTGCTGATACTATTCGATTTTTAATCCCAGTTGCAATAATGATCGTGATTTTATTCACTGTGGTGTTTCGCTCTTGGCTAGCACTGCTTGTTCCTATGTCAATAATTATAATGGTTGTTATTTGGACTATGGGTTTAATGGCTTCTGTTCAGATTGATTTCAATATTATGACATATATTATTCCTACATTATTATTTATTATAGGGATAGGTGACTCTGTTCACTTTCTAGTCAAATATTATGGTACTCTATCTGAAGTAAAAGATAAAAGAAAGGCGCTTTCTCAAACGATTGAAAAAATTGGAACTGCAATATTTCTTACTTCAATAACAACCAGCATTGGATTTGGTTCTCTAATAAGATCCAACATAGATATTGTAAGACAATTTGGAATGATGACAGCTGCAGGGGTAATGTTTGCATTTATTTTAACCGTAACATATTTACCTGCAATGATTATGCTTTTTAAACAGACTCCAATAAAAAAATTAAAATCATATTCTCTTGGTTTTAGAATTAATATTTTAAAAGGATTTATCAAAATAGTAAGACTATATCCAAAACCTATAATAGCCTTTACCTTTTTATTTACTATTTTTTCAGTTTTTGGAGCATTAAAAATAGATAGCCATAATTCATTAATGGATGATTTGAAGCCTGGAACAAGTTTATATGATGACATGATGTTAGCCGAGAAAAGAATGGGTGCAATTCTACCCTTAGAATTAATTGTGGGTATAAACACCGAAAATCCATCGGTATTAGATGATATTAGAGATCCTATATTTTTAGACCATTTAGATATGTTGCAACAATATATCTCTAGCGTTGAAGATATAGGGAAAATGATATCTATGGTGGATCACATTAAAGAATTTAATCGTGCAATGAATGATGGAAACAATGAATATTATACTATTCCCTCTGCTCGGTCCGCAATCACTCAAACTATATTATTATACGGGGATCAATTCAATTCGTTAGTCAATTTTGATTATTCAAAAGCTCGAATTACTGGTAGAGTGAAAGATATTGATTCCAAACGAGCTGCTGAGATTAAAAGAGATATCTATAATTATGTAGATAAAAATATACCTGATTATATTAGTGTTGAGATAACTGGAACTACATTTTTAGCTTTAGCTACAAACGATTATCTTGTAAGTGATTTAACTACAAGTTTTATTGCTGCTTTCATTCTAATTACATTGGTTATGATAATATTATTTAAATCTTTACCAATAACACTAATATCTATTATCCCAAATACTATTCCAATGCTTGCGATGGCTGCAATGATGGGATATTTCGATATAATTCTTAGACCTCCAACAGCAATGACATTTGCTGTAGCATTTGGAATAGCAGTAGATGATACAATCCATTTTTTAACCAGGTATAGAATGGAATTGCCAGCGCTCAAATGGCATTATAGATTAGCTAATGATAAAACAATCTTAACAACTGGGTTAGCAATGATTACAACAACTGGAATATTAGTTATGGGTTTTTTAATCTTGATCTTTTCTAATTTTACACCAACAGCAGATTTTGGTTTATTAGCAGCTTTAACAATATTTATAGCATTAGTTTGTGATTTGACTTTTCTTCCTGCATTGCTTGGACTGGTTAAACCAAGGATTGATCAAGATGATTAAGTACTGTACAATATTTTCTATCTTTATCCTATACCTAGGTCAATTATCATATGGAAGCGAAATGGAATATTTTCAACAAGATGTAAAATATGAAATTGAAGTTACGTTAAATGATAAAGATCATTCTTTATCTGGATTTGAAAAAATAGAATACACTAATAATTCTTATGACACTTTAGATTTTATTTGGTTTCATTTATGGCCAAATGCGTATAAAAATGATTCCACAGCTTTTGCAAAACAACAAATTAGAATGAATAATATGCGCTTTGCAAATTCTGAAAAAATAGATAGAGGATATATAGATAGTTTAAATTTTGTAGTAGATGGAATAAAAGCAGATCTCATTCAACATCCAGAATGGATTGATGTTTGTAAAATAATCCTACCAAATAAACTATTACCAAATCAATCAGTTCTAATTGAAACTCCTTTTTTTATAAAATTACCATTAGTTTTTTCTCGATTGGGTCATTCTGGTCAGCATTATGAAATAACCCAATGGTACCCAAAGCCAGCCGTGTATGATCACAAGGGATGGCATGAAATGCCGTACTTAAATATGGGTGAATTTTATAGTGAGTTTGGTGTTTTTGATGTAAAAATTACATTACCAGTGGATTATCGTATCATGGCAACAGGTGACTTAGTTGATGCTGAAAATGAAATTCGTTGGCTTGATTCTCTTGCTGTAGTTGGTGACTCTCTTCATGCATTATCGAAGAAAAAGTTAAAAAGAAAATTAAAACTGATGGTAAAAAATTCTGATATCCAAAATGAAAATGATTCATTATCAGTTAAGTTAAAAACTCTGCATTTTCATCAATCAAATGTGCATGATTTTGCCTGGTTTGCTGATAAAAATTGGATTGTAAGAAAAGGCAACCTTTTTTTATCTGATTCAACAAAAAAAATAATATTGTGGAGTTTTTATTTGCCAAAAAATGCTGAGTTATGGGAAAATTCAATAGAGTATCTACATGATTCAGGCATGTGGTTCAGTAAGTTTTACGGCGATTATCCTTATAATCATTTAACAGCTGTAGATGGAGATTTATCAGCAGGTGGAGGGATGGAATATCCTAATATTACTGTTATTTCAAGTGGAGGTTCACAGGATTTACTTGAATACGTTATTATGCATGAGGTTGGACACAACTGGTTTTATGGAATAATTGGATCGAATGAAAGAGATCATACATGGATGGATGAAGGATTAAATGAATATTCAAATATTAGATACTGGCAAAAAAAATATTCATCTAGAAATGAACAAATACTTATACAGGATATTATTCAAAATAAATTGGGTATAGGAAAAAACTTATCAATGAGTTGGATAAATTATGCAGGTTATGTAAGTGCTGGTATAAGTAAAGATTCTCAACCTTTAAACTTAACTGCTGATGATTATTCTAGTATTAATTATGGAATGCATTACACAAAACCAGCAGTATTCATGCGTTATTTAGAACATTATCTAAGTGAAGAAAAAATTAATATAATTTTTAAGGACTTTTTTCAAAAATGGAAATTTAAACATCCATACCCTGAAGATTTAGAAGAAGTATTTAATAATCATTCTAATGAAGATCTTGATTGGTTTTTTGATAACGTATTTGAAAAGACAACTTATGTTGATTATGGCGTAACCTATGTAAGAAATAAATTTATTTTACATAATTACGGTACTTTTCCATGTCCGGTAGAAGTTGCTTATTATGATGAAAATAATAAAGAGATTAATCGTGATTGGTTACATAATATAAATGATGAAAGAATATTAAATACTCCTCCTAAAACCGTTAAAGTTAAAATTGATCCTGATGAACATATGCCTGATATTGATCGAAGTAATAACGGTATTCCAAAGAATTATGAATTTAATTTTATATGGGATAAGCCTAATTATTTTAATCATGCAATAAATGTTGTCCCATGGTTTTTTAGTTATAACTACTATAATGGTTTTACACCAGGCATTACAGCTTTTTCTGGTTATTCTCCTGGATATAATAGTAAAGGAAATACTATATCAATATTATATGATTTTAAACAAGATAAACCATTAGGCAATGTTTCATTTATTCGTCCTTTAAGGGGAATAAGCTTATTTCATGAGAGTTCCTTCAAAGTAAGATTTGGTAGTGGTTCTGGAAGGACTGGAATAAATATAGGTGTAAATGGTACAATAAAATCTCCTCTAGTAGACTATCCTGTTTCTAATTTAAATATTGATTTATTTTATCATATCCTTGATTCAACTGCATTAGACCCATTTTTATATGATGGTGGTAAATATGTAATAGGATCTATTTTGTATAACAAGAAATGGAAATTAAACCAAAAATCCAGTTTGTCCTTTACTTCTGGTATAAAGATTGGTGAAAAATTTTCTAAAGGAATGTTTACAGCTATTTTAAACCAAAAATTTACTAAAAATGTTATCACAAAAATTAAGTTTTATATCAGTGATTACCTTATCAGTAAAGACTTACCTTCTCAGTACAGAACATTCTTAAGTGGATCCATAGATTCAGACTTTCAAGAAAATATCCTTGATCGTACTGGTAAAAGTGAAAATTTTAAGTTGCTTTCAAATATGATATATAAGGGCGGACCTGGATTACGTGGTCTTGTTCGTAATAGAGATGGTAAACCACTTTTTTCTGAAAAAAGATCATGGTCATTATGTTTTGATCAACAGTTACCTTATTTGCCAGGGAAAATATTCTTAGATGTTGGTGGAGCATCTGATTTAGAGGAAATTTACATGGTATCAGGATTTCATATAGGTCCTTTATTTATTCCTATATATCAGAGTTGGGAAGAGAGTAATAATACACCCAATAATATTGATTGGATGCTAAATAGAATACGGTTTAGTTTTGATTTAAGCTTACCTATAAGGTTTCTTTAAAAATTAAAATAATAACCTTCCTTTTTATTAAATAAAACTTTTCTTTAAATTCCGCGTACACTTTTTACTGTATTTCAGAGTTTTTATCAAACTGGGGGAAAATTTATTTTATGAAATGGGATAAAAATACATTTATGGCTGACATGAGAGAAAAATGTAGTCGTGAAATAGCAAAAATTGGAAATAGTATCTGCGAGTTTTCAGAAAAACATGCTGCTGATATTTCTTGGGGTAGAGGTAATGATCACGGTACTTTAACATACAGGTGTGATTCTGATTTTGGTTTATTACCCCTTTTTCATATGACGAGTGAAGGCCAATTAAATCTACAAATAAATTTTCTTAGAAGTAAAAATGTTACAAAGCAAGTTTTAAGAGATATAACCGTAAAGCTTGAATCAATATTTCTTGTTGAATTTGATGAAGAAATGTATCCAACTGATATTTTTGAGCCGATGAACGAGTTATTTCATACATCAAATCAAGTGGAAAAATTTCTTAAAACTATTGAAGGATGTACGTACAGACTAAAACAATAATTAAATAAATATGTATTTATTAAATAGCCCTGCGTAATTAGCAGGGTTTTTTTTTATAAAGGATAATTTAGTGGGTTTTTCTCTATTATTAATATCAGTAATAATATCATTTATAATTATTATTGCAATTTTAGTAAGTGTTCAAAAATTAAATGATGATCCATATGAAGATTTACAAATGGATGAATGGACTTGTCCAGAATGTGAATTTCTAGTGCAAGCTGGGAATGAATGTATTTATTGCGGATACAAAAAAAAATTAAATGATTAATAAACAAAACTCTGTTAGTGTCATAATTCCCGTATTTAATAGATTAAAATTGATTCCTCGTTCTATGAATTCGGTAATTAATCAAACCTATCCAGTAAATGAAATTATTGTTGTAGATGATGGTTCCAATGATGGTACTTATGATATGATAAAAGAAAACTTTCCTCAAGCTATCTTGATATATCAAGAAAATAGAGGGGTAAGTAGCGCAAGAAATATTGGCATTCAAGCTGCTAATAGTAAGTGGATAGCATTCTTGGATTCAGATGATGAGTGGATGCCTAATAAAATTGAAGAACAAATCAGTTTCTTTATAAAAAATCCGTTGTTTAAAGTTTGCCATACAGATGAAATTTGGATTCGTAATGGAGTGCGAGTTAATCAAATGAAAAAACATAGAAAATATGGTGGAGAAATCTATAAAAAATGTTTACCATTATGTGTTATATCTCCTTCATCAATTATTATTCATAAGGATATATTTAATGATGTTGGTTTTTTTGATGAAAATTTACCAGTTTGTGAGGATTATGATTTATGGTTAAGAATTTGTTCAAAATATAAAGTTCTATACTTGGATCAAAAATTAGTTAAAAAATATGGTGGTCATAAAGATCAGTTGTCAAAAAAATATTGGGGGATGGATCGGTATCGAATAATTGCATTAGAAAAAATGATTGATAATCCATTATTAAGCATTGATGATCGCATAGCAACTATAAATATGACCATTAGGAAAGTAAAGATTCTTCAAAAAGGATATGAAAAACATGAACATCAAAAAGAAGCAAATGAAATGTCTGAAAAATTAACAAAATTAGAATCTTTAAATGCACAGTATATCTAAAATCATGTTATTAGGTTATAAATTGATTCTTTTGATATCAATTTTGATGGGTTCTTTATTAGTCGCCCAAAATCTACCACATAATTTAACAGACGATGAAAAAAATAGACTACATGAAATTGGAAGAAATCTTACGATTACAGATCCACCTGATAGCATCTTATATGCTCCTGCAGAATTTGACTCTATAGCTGGTATACTCTTTGCCTGGGAAGCATACACAACTTTATTAATTCAACTAGTAAAAGAAGTAGCTGAAGAAGATACTGCCTGGGTCGTTGTTGATAATACAAGTGAACAGAATTCAGTATTTAACACTTTAAATAATGCAAATGTAAATATGAACCATGTGGTTTTTGAAGTAGTGCCGACTAATTCTGTCTGGATCAGAGATTATGGACCTTGGTGGATCTACGAACCTGATAATCGCAGAGCGATTATTGATCTTACTTATAATAGGCCACGTCCTCAAGATGATGCTTTCCCCGAGTTGTTTGCAGAAAACTTTGGTGTTAGTTATTATGGTTTAGGTCTTGTAGAAGCTGGCGGGAATATGCTTTTAGATGGTAAAGGTGCTGTAATTATTTCAGATGTAGTTTTTGATGCTTCTCAAGGATTTGACCCTGATTTAACTGAGCAACAACTAAGACAATATTTTTTAGATTATTTTGGAATTCACAAGGTAATAATTACNCCCCATCTTATTAATGACGGAACTGGACATATAGATATGTTTGTGAAAATAGTTAATGATACTACAATTATCGTTGGAGAGTATGAAAATCAAGCTGCTGGATATCCAGGGAATTATGACATATGTAATCAAGTTGCTAATCAGCTAGCAAATGAAACAAATGGTGTGGGAAGACCATTCAATATTGTTCGCATGCCCATGCCACCATACAATAATGGTATCACATATACATATGTTAATTCTCTATTAGTTAACAATAAAATATTAGTTCCAATTTATGGGTTTAATGATTCTTTTGCNAATGATGTGGATATTCTTTCACAATATGAAGAAATAATNCCCGGTTCAGAGGCAATAGGTTTTGATTGCAATCAAATTATAGCAGCAAATGGGGCGATACATTGCATTACAATGAAAGTACCTGCTATGNTAGAAATGATTTCTTGTGGAAACAGCTTAGGCGATATAAATCTTGACCAAAAAATAAATATTTTTGATATATTANATTTGGTTGATATTGCTTCAGGAATTATAGAGCCTGANCTATGCTCTATGGAAGCTGGTGATATGAATACAGATAATTTGATAACGATTATTGATGTTATTGAATTAGTATATTTAGTTATGGGTATATAACACGAAATGGTAAAAACAATTATATATGAACCCATGACAACAATAACAGATTTGATTATTGCTTTCATGGCATTTTATTATGCTAGGGAATTAACAACTATTTATATTAATCAGCTTCTTAATGTTCAATATCACTGGATATGGACCTTTCGAATGCTTGGTTTGGGAGCTTTATTTGGGGCATTAAGTCATGGAATTGGCCCCTATTGTTCTCCTTTAATTGCAGCTATAATTTGGAAATTCACAACATATTCAATTGGGGCAATGAGTTATTTTATGGTTATGAGTATGTTGCATCATTTATTTGAATATGACCTGGCGATTCGTTTGAAATGGGTAATGATGCTTTTCTTAGTAATTTATTTGTATTTTATGACAAGAAATGATGATTTTCTTTATGTAATCCTATTCTACGTNCCACTCATGNTTATAGTACTTATAGGGTTTATGTATTCGTATATAAACTTTAATTCTGATGGTTCTACAATGTTAATNATGGGAGTTTTAATCAGTTTTATTGGAGCTGGAGTGCAACAGAGTGGGATAACATTACATGAACACATGAATTACAATGACATAGCCCATATAATTCAAATGGTAGCACTTTGGTATTTTTATCAAGGAAGCTTAGTTGTGAAAGATGGAATTATTTGATGGGATTTATTTAAATTGTTTAATCTATAATGTTGGNGGCAAATACTTGAAGAAGTAAATTCGCCAGCTATTTTAAACACAATATGAAAATAAAAGTAAATAAGTTAAATGCATATACAATGGAATTATCCATTATCCTTAATTGGGATGAATGCAACACCGATTTTCAACAAACTGTTAAGAAGTTCAGTAAAAAAGTTCGACTGCCTGGTTTTCGACCTGGTAAAATACCTCTGAAAGTTTTGATGAATAAATTTATGGCAAATATTGAAGCAGAATTTATTGAGGAGGGTGTAAATAAATTTTATATTGAGGCTTTAAGGAAAGAAAATCTAGTCCCCGTCAATAAAGCAAATATAGAAGATATTGATTTTCAATATGAAGAACATTTTAGGTTTAAAGCAACATTTCAAATTGAACCTGAGATTGTNTTNCCAAAGATGAAGAAAAATTGTTTAAAAGTCCAGAAAACTGAGTATATATCAGATGATGTAGATATTGATAATGTAATCAATGAAATGAGAAAATCTCGATCTGAAGTAAAAACAGTAGAAGATGGAGCAAAAGAGGGCCATTATTTAATTGTTGATTTACAAAAATTAGATGATTCAGGCTTACCAATTATAGGAGAAAAACTAGAAAAAAGATTTTTACAAATTGGAATAGAACCTTTTATCGGTGATAATATGAACAAGTTAATTGGACTTAAAGCAGGAGCAAAAACACAAATAGATTTACCAGATGCAAATAATAATTCAATGGAAAAATATGAACTTTCTGTTATTAATGTTGAAGAGCAGCTAATTCCAGAGGTAAACAAAGATTTCATTAAATTAGTTGAGCCTGAAGCAAAAGATGAAGAGGATTTTCGANAAATTATTAAAGAAAAAGTGGATGAGAGTTATACACAACGGTCGAAGGAGGCCTACGAAAGAATCTTAGCTGATAGTATGATAGATTATGTAAAGCCTGAATTTGCACCAGCAATGGTTGATTCGTATCTAGATCATCTTATTCAAGAAACAAAGGAACAGCAACAATCTCAAGATATTGATGAAAATAATATCCGAGAAACATATAAAGCTGTTGCTGAAAGAAATATGAAATGGTATCTAATACGTAAAGCAATAATTGCTGATCAAAATAATATTGGCGCATCAAAAGAAGAGGTTGAAGAAGAAATCCAAAAATTATTAGAACGATCACCAGATCATTCGAAAGAAATAAAAAAATATTATAAGAAGCCAAGTAATAGACAAAGAATTGAAGATGATTTAATAGAAAAAAAGGTGTTGAACTATTTAGAAGATTTTGCAAAGATTAAAGATGTTAAAGTTCATACTAAAGTGCTTCGTGAAGAGGCAGAAAAAGAAGGGAATAAATAATGGGTAAGAATGCAATGGCTCAGTTAGTTCCAATGGTTGTAGAGCAATCTGGACGAACCGAACGTGCATACGATATCTACTCAAGACTATTGAAGGAAAGAATAATTTTCCTGGGCACGCCAATTGATGATACTGTGGCTTCTTTAGTTATTGCCCAGTTATTATTCTTAGAAGCAGAAAATTCTGATAAAGATATATTCTTGTATATTAATTCACCAGGAGGTTATGTTTCTGCAGGGTTGGGTATTTTTGATACAATGAATTATATAAAACCAAATGTAGCTACTATTTGCATGGGCGCTGCTTCTAGTATGGCTGCAGTCCTATTAGCTGGTGGATCACCTGGTAAGAGATCAGCTTTACCAAATTCTCGTGTTATGATCCATCAACCTCTAGGTGGCGCAGAAGGACAAGCTTCAGATATAAAAATACAAGCTGATGAGATATTAAGACTGCGACAACGATTAAATTCTATTTTGTCAAAAAGCACCAAACAAACGATAAAAAAAATAGAGAAAGATACTGATAGAAACTTTTTTATGAGTGCTGACGAAGCAAAAGCATATGGAATTATTGATACAATTTTAACAGCTCGTAAAAAATGACTAACAAATCAATCAAACCCAAATCCAAAAATAAAAATGTAAATCATAGGACGCTTCCACGTCCATCAGAAATAAAAGAGTATCTTGATCAACATGTTATTGGTCAAGAAAAAGCAAAAAAAATAATGGCAGTTGCTGTGCATAATCATTACAAGAGGATAATATTTCAAGATTTAGAGGATGGCGTGAAGCTTGAAAAAAGTAATATTTTGATGCTTGGGCCCACTGGTACTGGAAAAACATTAATTGCACAAACTCTAGCTAATTTTCTTTCTGTCCCTTTTGCAATAGCAGATGCGACTGCGCTTACTGAAGCAGGATATGTTGGGGAAGATGTAGAAAATGTCTTAGTTCGTTTATTACAAGTGGCAAATTATGATATATCATTGGCTGAACAAGGAATTGTCTACATTGATGAAATTGATAAGGTTGGTAAACGAGCATCAAGTGCAAGTATAACTCGTGATGTATCAGGAGAAGGCGTACAGCAAGCACTATTAAAAATTTTAGAAGGAACAATTAGTAATGTGCCTCCAAAAGGAGGTCGAAAACATCCCGAGCAAAGTCTTATTCCAGTAGATACNCAAAATATTTTATTTATTTGTGGTGGATCGTTTGATGGTCTTACAGATATTATATTGAGAAGAGAAGGAAAAGCAGAAATAGGTTTTACTAAATCAAAGGTAACTAATATTAATGAATCTAATAATATTTTGAATTTTCTAAAGCCTGAGGATTTAATTCAATTTGGATTTATACCTGAACTTGTAGGAAGGCTTCCAGTGATATCTACATTGAATAATTTAAGTGCAAATGCTCTATATAAAGTGCTCACTGAACCAAAGAATGCTTTAATTAAACAATACAAAAAACTCTTTAGAATGGAAGGAATAAAATTAGAGTTTAGAAAAGATGCTATAGATGCAATCATAGTTCGTGCTATGCAACGAAATGCTGGAGCAAGAGCTTTGCGTGCAGTGATGGAAGAATCAATGATGGACATTATGTATCAAATNCCGGAAATGGATTCAATTGATAAAATTACAATAACAAAAAAAGTGATAGAAAATGGCTCAAAACCATTATATCATATTCGAAGAAAATCTGCTTAACAATAATTTATTAACTTAAAAAAAATAATTATGAAGTTCAAATTTCTCTTATCTATTATATTCGTATTTATATCGGTCTTAGGTGCTCAATCAGATAGAGTTTCTGGAAAAATTAGAGGAAAGGTTGTTGATGGTATAAATAAAGAACCTTTAGTGGGAGCGAATGTTCTTTTATTACCTGTTGAAGCTGGAAGAGGTACAATGACAAATGAAAATGGGGAATTTGTTATTCCTAATCTGATAACGGGAAAGTATAGCATAAAATTTTCTTATATGGGTTACGCATCTACAACAATTCAAAGTATTGATGTGTCCCCTGGAGCTACAACAGAAATTTTATGCTTGATGAATGTTGAAGCAATAGAAGGTCAAGAAGTCAATGTTGTAGCTGAGAGTATGGAAAATACTGTCGATGTAAAATCAGTGGTAACACAAGTAAAATATTCAGGGGATCAGCTATATAAAATGCCTGTATCAAACTTCACTGATGTAATTGCAAATGCAGGTGGTGTAGTTAAAACTGAAGCTGGCAGATCTAGAGGAATTCATATGCGAGGAGGACGTAGTGGTGAAGTTGCTTTTTATGTAGATGGTATTTTGACAAATGATCCAGTAGATCGATCCCAAGGAGTCCAAATTGACAAAGAATCAATTGATGTTCTTACAATTTCTAAGGGTGGATTTTCAGCAGAATTTGGTGAGGCAATGTCTGGTATTGTTACTGTTGTGACTAAATCTGGATCAAAGCAAAATTATTCAGGTAATTTAATATTTGAAACAGATCAGATTTCAAATAATAATTCTATTTATAATAATAACTACGGAAAATACAATCTACAATTTGGTGGCCCATTTCCTGGTCTAAATAAATATTTGTCATTTTATTTATCAGGTTCATATGCTGGAAGCGACATTGTAAGCCCCAGATCAATAAAATTACCTCATAGTTCATATACTCATCCTATGGGAACACTTAAAATGACTTTTTCCCCACCTAATTCTGGTTTTAATGCTATTATGTCAGCCTCTTATGAAGATAAGGCAACAGAAAGCTATAGCCATAGTATCAGTAAAGGAAATTGGTTAAAAGATTATTATAAAACATTTGAAGGCAGTCGTCGACTTAGTTTGCAAATACAAAATACTTTAGGGAAAAATACTGCATGGAGATTGATGATATCTACTTTTGAACATTACAATAATTATGGATCTGGTGAGAATACATCTTATAAAGATTTTAATTACCTATCNACTCGATTGGATTGGGTTAATTTTGCTGAAAACAATGGTTGGTATGATCCTAAAACTCGTTTGTGGAAGGAGCTCACAGATGCTAATGGNTTGCCACTTATATCAGATAGTTATTTTGTTATTGATGATCTATCTGGAGGCACNAGTAATAATCCAGTACAATTAAGTAGTCTACCTTATGAAGAACAAGCTTTTTATTATTATTATTATACACAAGGCAATCAGTTTGACTTATCTAAAGGAATGTGGTCTTCTGAATCAGAAAAGGTTGTGGCTTATAATCAAAGGTGGCATGAGGCAGGAACATGGTNCATACCTGCATTTTTAGATGAAGAATCAAACTATTATAACTCGATGGATTCTATTGCTCATTTTAAAGAATTTGATGAAAAAGAATATGCAAGTTATTTATTTGGGGATGATGACTTTCAACGTGAAAATGATTTATGGGCATATCTTGGTAATATGCATAATGGATATTATTATGATNGAGATATTTTTAATGTNTATACATTTGGNCCTGGNCGNCCAAGGAGCCATAAATCTGTAAGNACNCATTCAAGTATAGANTTTCAAATAAATACTCAGTGGAGTATGCGTAATGCAGCAAAATTTGGATTTAAAACTACTTCNAGCACCATGGACTATCGTGATATACAATTTGCAAATCAAAACCCTTATTTTGATTCTTATAATTATGAGCCATTATCAGGTTCTGCTTATGCTGAAAACACATATGAAAATAATGATTTTATTTTAATGAGTGGATTACGATGGGATTATTTTGACCCAAATGTAGAATCATTAAAAACTAGTTTATTAGTTGATGATGGGGTTGTAGAAAGACAACCAGCTGATGTAAAAATAAAATTGAGTCCAAGATTAGGAATTAATTTTAATGCATCTGATAAGACTGCGATCTATACGAACTATGGGTATTTTGTTCAATTTCCGCAGTATTCTGAGATGTATCAAAATGTGTATGCTGACATATCAAGTGGTTTACCTTTAGTTGGGAACCCTAATATTACTCCTGAAGAAACAATCCAATATCAATTTGGACTTGCTCATAAATTTTCTCCAACACTCGGGCTTGAAATCATTTCCTTTTTTAAAGATCAAATGAATCTTGCAACAAATCGTACTTATCCAGTATTAATTGATGGACAAGTTGCAAGTGTCACTGTTATGGAAATGGAAGACTATGCTAAAATTAAAGGGATTGAATTTAAATTAAAACTGAACAACTTTAGTAATTTGACTGGGGACATTGATTATACATGGATGTCAGCAAAAGGAACAGGGTCAAGTAATAGAGAGTATTATTATTTATATATTTTTGATTCTGATAGGCCACTCCCTGTAAAAGAATATCCAATGGAGTTTGATATTACGCATTCATTAAAGTTTAATTTAAATTATTATTTACCAACTAGAAATAGTAACAGTTTTATTGGTCGTCTTACTGGAGATTGGAATTTTAATTTTCAAGGTAATTTGGCTACAGGCGCACCATATACCCCATCAGACATATATGGAAAAGCACAAGAAATTGGATCAAAAAGAATGCCAGGTTATAAATCTCTTGATATGAGGATTGAAAAATATTTCAATAAATTTAGCATGTATTTTGACATAAGAAATGTATTTAACTGGGTAAATACTACCTATGTCTACTCCTACAGCGGAGAGCCAGATACAAATGGTCGGCCCCCAGTCTTCGAAAGAAACAGATATCTTCAATATATTGGAGATACTAGCCCAATAAATGGAAATATTATTTCGTCAGCTGAAGAGGCTTATGATACACACTTACAGTTATGGAAAAGTTTATTAAATAATCCATATAATTATTCTTCAGCGCGATATTTCCACTTTGGAATAAATCTTTGGTTTTAGAATTATAATAAATAGTTATGATTAAATTTATTCTTACCATTCTTATTCTTTACTCTAATATTTATAGTAAAAGAAATGTTAATGCTGGGAAAAATCCTCCTGATCAAGTTATGTACAGATCTATTAATTTTGATCAGGTCCCAGACCCTACTTTATCTTGGGTTGGATCAGGTTTCTTTAGTCAGTATACGATTAGTAATACGGGGCAAAGTGGAGTATTTGAGCCTCCACCAGGATGGGATGGATATAATGGAGAGTTCCCTGTAGGTTATGGAGCCTATAATGGCAGAACAGGTGAATTCCCAAGTGGTACCAATCAATTTTATACGTGGGGTGCTGGCTTGTGGATTGGCGGAAAGTCTGAAAATTTTAATACACCAGAAGATCGTTCAATTACTATTGGGGACAAAACTATTAAAAATGTTCGTGTTGCGACTACAGCCTATTATTCTGAAATGAGTTCAATATCAAAGCTTTGGCAGTCAAACCAAATCATATCTGCAGTCTCTGATGGTAAGCTAGAAGAGAACAAAGGAGAATTCTTATTTGGTCAAAAGAATAAAGCTGTTGAAGATTATCAAGATGTCTGGTCTTATTTTATTCCACAGGCAGGTGATTATTACTTCCCTGAATCTGATACATTATACCGTTTAGATTTTGAAAATATCAATAAACGCAGAAAAGATTTTTTAGCAACAAGCTCACTAGGTTTAGATAGTAGTTTGCTTTTATTAGATCCTTTTCGTAAGGATGAAAATGAAAATATTAGAGGTGATATAGTCTCTGATGAAGATACTTATACTGTGTTTGGTGATTATTTAGATGAAAGAGATGGAAAATTTCTTTGGAATAGAGGTTATGATACTCGTGGTTTGGGAATTAAAGTTGAACAACGGACATATTCATGGACGACAGATGATTACTTATATATCAATTTTAAAATTACAAATATGAATGATTTTCCATTAGATAGCATATATGTAGGTTATTTTATGGATAATGATGTAGGGTATGCTGATGATGATTTAATAGGCTTTGATAGGTCATTGAATCTTGGTTATTCATATGATTCAGATTCAGAAGAATCTGGATGGATTGCCCCTGCTGGATACTTGGGATCGGTTTTTGTTGAAACACCTGTTGATTCTGTAGGAGATCCTTCAAAAGGGATTCCTGCTGCTGGTAATGAACTGAATGATTGGCAAATAGGTCTAACTGGTTTTCAGACATGGATTCGTTCAGATCTTGGACAAAGTGAAGGGCATCCAGGTGATGTAGATGATGATGAAATGGATCACATTAAATATTTTCAATTATCAATGGTTGATAGTTTTGAAGTTTTTGAAGAGCCACAAGATGTCAGACAGTTAGCCACAAGTGGACCCGTTATACAGCTAGAACCTGGAAAATCTATAAGCGTAACTGTTGCTTTGGTGGCAGGTTCATCTTTATCAGACCTAAAGAAAAATACTCAATCAGCCATCGATAAGTTTAATGCAGGTTACATTGGAGCTGAAGCACCACCATCGCCAAAATTAAGCGCTCAGCCTGCCCATGAAGCAATTTATTTATCTTGGGACAATTTTCCTGAATCAGTAATAGATCCTTTTAGTGGTAAATCTGATTTTGCTGGATATCGAGTATATCGTTCTCTTTCAGGTCTTCAAAATGATTGGACGCTACTTGCTGATTATGACGTTGAAGGAGATTCATCGGAGTGGTCTGGTATTGTGGAGTATTCAAAAGGAACTTCGAATGCAATTTCGAAATTTATTGGTCCTTTGGGGTCTGGAGATATTAGCTCTAATCCATCTATAGATGCGATTGAAGATCGATTTATTGAGGCTGAATACACCGTAGAACTAATGAGCCATCAAATGGAAATTGATGGATTAGTAGTAGATACATTAAAAATGGTAATCTATAATGTAACGAATAGACAGTCTGTTCTACCAAACATTGCTGCGATGACAATGGGGGAAGGTTTTCGTACTTATGCGGAATATGATAGTACAGCCATGCAGGCTCTTAGTGGTACATTATCTGATATTGATCTATATAGAGATGGATATTTTATTTATATCGATGGGTTTTTTGTGAGATTATCTAATGGTGAATACAAGGATTTAGATTTAGATGGCACTATAAGTGATGTTGAAATATCGCAACAATCATTAAGCCCACGAGATGGAGATATATTTGTTATAAAAACCTACTCAGCGCAAGAAATAGGTAATCAAAATGGACTATCNTATACTTATTTAGATGAAGGNTTAATTGATGGAATGAATTATTTCTATTCTGTTGTTTCCTATGANCAAGGTGTGCCAGTAGCAGATATTCCACCATTAGAAAGTAGTCTATATCAAAATATAATAATGGTTCGTCCACAACANATGGCTTTAGAATTAGAAGGAAAGCCTAAAATTTCTAATTATGTACATACTGGTCCTTCCACAGGAGAGTTTTTAAAAGCTATCACAAGTTATGAAAATTTAACAGGGCATAATTATGAAATTCATTTTTTTCAAAATGATCCATTGCAATCAAGTAATGAATCAGCAGATTATGGAATTTTAATTGATTCTATTCTTGCAAATGTTGGAAGTATAGAACCGTTAAAAGATCTTATTCCTGGTGAGGGTTACTTCGATACATTAAGTATTGCAGGATCAGTATCAGAAATTGATGGCAGCCTACCTTTAGGNGTCGTTGTTCCAGGTTCATTTAATTTGACTATTGATGGTCTTATATTGAATGATATGGGAAATGGNATAGTTCAAGGTATTAAAAGTGGNGATACAGTAAGAGCTATANTGAATTATGGTGATGGGATAATTTCTATGACTTCTGAAATGACATCTTCATTTATTGGTGAAAGCGTGTCTGCTCAGTATAGCTATAATCCGTTAATACTTGAAAATGTAAATACGAATACATTTACGGGAAANCTAGTNCCNGAGACAGTTTATGGTTTATCTTCTACAAGTATNTTAAATGAAGAAGTAAGTACCAATAATCATGGCTTTATTTTTATGGTTACAAATCCTTCTTTAAGTATTGATTCAGTATATTGGAACTTAGGAACGAATGTGGCTGATATATTTAAGTTTGATTTACGATCTCAGAGTTTAGANCCNTATGATTATTTTATTACGTTCTATGATAATTCTGANTCATCAATTGCTGATACATCTGCAGTAGGNTTTTTTCGATATAACAATAATGGAGATGATACTTTTTTTGCCCAACGAACACCTATTAGTNTANANAATATGACTTTAGGGAAAAAGGTGTGGTCATATAATATNAGAAGAGCTCAAGAAAAAAATTACTTGTGGTGGGTGTTAGATGAAGATAATGGTGCTAATACAAAAAATGCCTTTCGAATACTTACCGAGCAAGCGCAGCAAAATACTGCTCTAAATCCAACTAGTTTTGAAGCAACTTTTTTGCCGTTTGATGAAAATATTGTAGNTGGAGAAGCNTTATCGTATCCAGATGGACCAAATGCTGAAACTCCTGACACACTATTTATTAAGACATCTAGACCTTTAACTGTAAATGATAAATTCACATTTTATACTGTAAATATGCTTGATACAATTAGTCGAGCTTCATTAAGCGAAATAAAAGTAGTTCCTAACCCATATATCGTTCGAGCTTTATGGGATCAAAATCGATTTAACCAACATATTGATTTTCGTCATCTTCCTGCTTCTTGTACTATAAGAATTTTTAATGTTGCTGGAGAATGGATTACTACTTTAGTAAAGGATGGAGTTGTAGGAAATAATGAAGTATATGATGAAGAAGGTACTCTTTCATGGGATTTAAGAAATTATGAAGGATTAAAAGTAGCTAGTGGATTATATCTGTATCAACTTGAAGGTGAGTTGCTAGGAAATACAGTCTACAAAGAAGGTAAAATTGCAATTGTATTAGGGCCTTAATGATGAAATTTAAATTTAATATATTACTTATTTTATTATTTATGTATTACCCAGTTATTGCAGGGCAGGGAAGTGCTGGTGCAAAATTTTTGCAAATCAATACAACTACTAGAGGATCTGCAAATGCTGGAACGATGGTATCACGCCCAGGATTAATTGATGCATTAAGTTATAATCCTGCAGCTACAGCTACTTTAACGGGGTCTAATTTTGTTATTCATCATTCTAATTATTTTGTAGGGATGAGTTTTGATTATATGTCTTTTACATATAATATTCCTGCTTTTGGTACAGTTTCAATGGGCTTATTGGGTTTATTATCAGGAGATATTGAAGAAACCACAGAATTACAACCTCTTGGCACAGGTAGAACATTTACTGCAAATGATTTTGCTGGTTTTGTTTCATTTGCACGAAGTATGACAGATAAATTTAGTGGTGGTGGTACTATTAAATATGTGATGCAGAACATAGACAAATTAACTGCAAGTGGTATAGCTTTCGATATGGGTGCAATATATAAAGTTGGTTTATTTCATGATATGACTATTGGTTTCTCCATAAAGAATTTTGGTGGCGACATGAAATACTCAGGTGAGAACCTTCAACAACAGATTAAGTTAAGTGATAATATCTTTGAAGAAGAAGATGTTAGGATCGAAGTAACGTCAGAAAGTTATTCTTTGCCTATTAGTTTTGATTTAGGTTCATCATTAACAATTCCTGTACGAGCAAGCGATCAATTAATTCCTAGTATCGCCATTCACAATATTGCAGACCAGGCTGAATTTTTATCATTTGGATTAGAATATAATTTTGGAGAATTGATGTATTTTGTTATTGGCCATGGTAATTTGAATGGTATGTTCGATAATAAAGCATCTGAAATCGATTTAAATGGTAATATGCGTGGATTTACTGGTGGATTTGGTATTAATCTTCGCCCTGTCTTTAATACGAAAAGTTGGATTTCTTATTCGTTTGAAGACCATAAATATTTTGCGCCAATTCATTCATTTGAAGTGACGATAGAGTTTTAACTTATAATAATAAAAAAAAGGTAAGAGAGAATAATTATGTATGATAAAATAGTAAAACTAGTTTTCACTATAGTATTAATTACTCAACCTATGTTGATTGCAAAGGAAAAAAGTAATTCAGGCGGTCAAAGATTATTAACAAGAACTGCTGAAATAAAATCATGTGCATGTGGAATGAATCACCGGCTTGGTGTAAGTATTGGTCGTGATGGTGAACGAACAATTACAGATACAATATCCTATTACACAGGTCCGAGCTACGTAGAAGATTATAGCAATTTTATGTCAGATTATCAAACTACTGGAGATGATTCAGTGGTAACGAGAATACATTTATTAACAGCCGGTGTCATTAATCAATACCATGTAATGTCACGAGTAATAGATCCAGATGGAAATGTAGCCGATGATTATGCCCCAGTAGATGTTTGGGTGTATGGACCTGCATATCAGCAGGATGAAGATGGGCTATGGCATGGTCAATATCCAAGTATGGCAAATACATATGATGGTATATTACCAACTACGATTGATTTATTGATGCCTTATACTATTCCAACAGTATTTTCAAATAGTTCACCAGATAATCATTTTAATTCAGAAGGTCAATGGGACCCATGGGCTGCTACTTCTGGAGGGTGGAATGTTTTTGATTTTCCTACATGGACTCTTGATGGTTTAGGAATTAACGTAACTTCAGATTCACTTGGTGTGCCAGATGATATGTTATATGTATATGTTGGATATAATATGGCTTCTACTGCTGGAGTTGATAACATTGCAACGATTTGGCAAGATGGAACACCAGATGCCAATGATAATTGGTCATGTCGTTCCACATTGCATTCTATCGCTCCTGAAGGTGGCGCCTGGTATGGAATATGGAATGGAGAATATCCATATCATCATTTAGCTCAGGCTGTTGTACAATATGAGGCTGTACCTCCATTTGTTGAGCAATTACCTGATTTTAGCGATACATGGGCGGAAGAAAAAGAAGTCTGGGCAGACGTCGTAGATCTTGATGGTGATGCATTTTCATGTACTTTAAATGTGACCATAGCACCTATAGGTGCTAATCCTTATCAACAGCAATATGCAATGAGTCAGGATGATGAAGTAGAAGGTAGATTTTTAGCAAATGTATCTATGGATGAAGGTGATACGGTTAGTTTTTATGTTCGTGCGACAGATGTTACTGGAAGGTCAAGTACTAGTGCCCTTCGTTCTTTTGTTCGCGTATCAGCTCCAGGTCCATCTCAAAAGGTTCTTGTGCTACAGGATGGTACACGGGATAGTCTTAATACAGCGAATGGGAACTCTATTTATACATCTTCTGAAGGTTTAAATCAACTGGTTGGTTTTACAGGATATTATGTATGGAATGTAAATGATCGTGGTGGCGTTGATTACGATGTTATTAATCACCCAAATTTTGAATTGATAGTGAAGCATGGATGGGCAGGTGGAACAATGCCATCTAGAAGCGATGATATTTATGGATTTGGTGATTTTCTTGATCGGGGAGGTCGTTTATTATATTCCGATATGGATTACTTTTGGAAAACAGGATTAGGTTCAGAGGGTAGTTTTACTGAAGGCGATTTTGCATATGATTATCTTGGACTATCATACTATTGGAATGATCCTGATGATGATGGAGATGGAGCCAATGGTGGAGTTGGAGATTTAAATCATTATGGTGAAAATAACGATCCAGTTACTGGGACTTGGGATGACAATGCATATGGTCCATTAGATTACGAATTAATAGGTTGGACAAATTGGGGAGATTATTTGAGTGTAGAAAATGCAGAGCATGTTTTTACAGGTGATATGTCTTTTAATAATACTGGTTCTAGATATAATGGTATGGGTGCAGATGCTCCGTTTAAAACTATATATTTTGCTTTTCCAATTGAAGGTGGTGAGGACTTTACTACCTTATTATCTAATTCAGTTGACTGGCTGATGGGTTTTGGAGGGCCAGAAGGATCCATATCACAAGCAACACCTCAGGATGGTGAAACCGTTGATTTAAGTTCTACTGATCAATTAACATTTTTGTTTGGTGGTAGCGTTTCGGATCCAGATGGTGATTTAATTGGGTATAAAGTTGTTCTTGATGGTGATTTAGCTATGCTAGATGTCCCAGCGACAGATGGTATATCAGTTAGTCTATCAGCTGCTGAAGTAACGGAAATGATAGGTGAGAATCAATCCCTTACTGGAACGTGGAAAGTTGTTGCTTCAGATGGATTGGAATCCATTGAATCAGGAACTCGCACCCTTACTCTTGTCACAGGTGTATTATCAACAATGGATGAAGTGCTTCCGATTGACTTTTCCTTAATGGGTAATTATCCAAACCCATTCAATCCTGAGACACAAATTCGTATTGAAATTCCTGTACGTGCTGACCTTACAGTTGTAATTAGTGATATTCTTGGTAGAGAAATTAATCGTTTAGGTAACCAAGTGTATTCTCCAGGTATACATAGTTTTTCATGGAATGGAAAACATTCTTCTGGAAATCAGGTTCCTTCTGGTATTTACTTTTATGAAGTAATTGCTAATGACATGAATTCTGGAAAGAATCTATATCGTGCAACAGATAAAATGGTTTTAATGAAATAACTTTCAATAATTTTTGTTAATAATTGCTAATGAGTAATTATTGATTGAAGAACGTATAAATTTATACAGGGATTAATTATAGAAGTTTTTGCATGAAGAATATTGTTACAATACTAATCTTTCTATTTTCTTTTCAGGAAGTAGCGATGGCCGTTAATAATCCTTTATTACTTATTAATAAAGATTTACGTGATGGATTATTAAGTGATTTTGAAGCAGTTGAATTAAAAGCCCGTACTTTATTAATTCCTGAATCTTTACCTGACCGGTATCAGTTTTCAGAACCTGATTATATTCCTTGTGGTCTTGGTATTATTGATGAAGCAGAGCAATACTATGATCAGCTTCCAAATGATTTACAATTAAAATTAGATAACATAAATACTGATTTTGATACTAGATCCAATGATAGAGTAACATACTTCACTCCAGAGGGAAATGTTCAGCTTAATTATCAATTAACAGGTGAAGATGGCTTGACAGGAAGTAATGCACAAGATAATGATAATAGTGGACACCCTGATTTTGTAGAAAATATGGGACAATATATTGAAGATGCTCTTGCCGTATATATTGACTTAGGATGGATTAATCCTCTAAACTGTACGACCAATTCAATGTTTTTAGTCACTATTGAATATCAATCGGGTACCTATGGATATGTTCCAGGAAGTAGTTATCATAGGATTTATATGAGTAAGAATTTAAGTGATAGTCAAAATAAGCTTACAACTTCTCATGAACTTCATCATTTAGTGCAGCATGCCTATACTGGTTGTGATGGTGATCCTGGACCAAGTGGCGCATGGTATAGAGAGTGCTCATCACAATGGGCGGAAGAAATAGTATGGGATGAATTGAATGGTTATGAAGGATATGATCAAGCGTTTCAGAATGAACCATACCGAAGTTTAGATTATTTTGAATCGGGAGGTTTATACCAGTATGGATCAACAATCTGGAATCTTTATATACATGAAAACTTTGGCGATAGTGCTGTAAAAAATATTTGGGAGACACCAATTAGTGGTACAATTTCTGCCATAAACAATTATTTTGTGAATAATGAATCTAATTTTGTTGATGAGTTCACAAAGTTTTCTGCTTGGCGACATTTTACTGGATCAAGATCTCATGGTAATTATTACGAAGGCGAATTTGAAGAAGCGAGTAATATATCTCCTGTAGCAATAACCCGTACGGCAACAGGTGCATTAGTAAATTATACTCCTCCCTCAAATAAATTACCAGATGACATGGGGGTTAATTATGTAAAAATTAATAGAGGGTCTGGTTCGCAGGATAATTTATTAATTCAGTTTGATGGTGATGCAAGCTTTAACTGGAGATTAAAAGTTTTTACTCACCAAGGAACCTTAGATGATGGTTTTGAAATTCCAGTAGATATAAATGCTGATGGATTTGCAGTCTTAAATAATTGGACATCTTACAATGCTGCAACTATTAACCCTATCGTGGTAAGCACAAGTGGTGCTAATGCTAATTATATACTAACACTTATGTCTATAGAGAATTTGCTTTTATTGGATGACGTTGAATTTAGTGTTTCAGGAGATAATGCATATCCTGATCCAGGTGAAACAATTTCACTTGTAGTAACTGTAGCAAATTATGGAAATGCCTTATCTTCTGTTACGGGAGAGCTTACTACAAATCATTCAGGCATCACAATATCAGATGCAACCACACAATTTGGAGCAGTTGCAACTAATGAACAATCCGATAATACTTCTGATCCCTTTTTAATAAATATTAGTGAAAATGTGGAATTGGGGATGGCATCTTTTGATATTACTCTTACTTTTGATGGAAATGAAACTGTGACAGAGGAATGGCATGTTAATATAGGTATTCCTCCAATTTTGCTTGTTGATGATGATAACGGCGACAATACAGAGGCTAGTTTTGTAGAAGGGATGGATTCATTAAATATAAGTTATGAAATTCTAGATAGAATGATAACGCCTCTAGATAATCTTACTTTAGATTTACGTGATATTGTGATTTGGAATACTGGATCAGCTGATGGAAATGGTTTATCCGCTGTTGAAAAACAAGTTATTATGGATTATCTAGATTCTGGAAAAAACCTTTTCCTTTCTGGTAGCCACATAGGAGAAGAACTTGCTGATAGTGAATTATTAAATAATTATTTGGAAATGCGATATGCAGGTTTTAGAACTGGGGGAATATTACGCGGTGTTGATGGTGATCCCGTAGGTTTAAACTCAGATAATAAATTATTTTTATCACTTGGTAGTGTTGGGATTGACTCATTATCAACATATGGTGATCCTAGATCGAATCTTTCCTTTTATTATAATGGAGATGAATCACATGGTGCAGTTTTACGATATTCATCACCCGATTACAGAGTAATTCTTTCGGCATTTAATATGGATGCAGTTTCTCCTCCAAACGCAGCATTTTTAACTGATAAAGATTATGTTTATAGCGTGTTGAATTATTTGATGGCTGATGTAGAGTTTCCTGATTCTCCTATTTTATCACTTCCAGTATCAGGTCATGTAGATACATTAGTATCATCGGATCAGCATATTGATTTTTCATGGAGTAGTGCAGATATTGAAAGTGAAAACACATTCTTTATTCTTGAAAATGATGATAATATTCATCCAATATTTACTCAAAATATGCTTAATGATCTTTCTACTCAATTATCTTATGATACGTTATTATCTATGTTTGGCTATGTAGATAATAAAGAATTGTATTGGGGTGTATACACTAAAGTGAATGGTGAAGTATCTATTAGTGAATTGAATACATTCGAGATTTCTTTGATAAATCAGCTATCAATAGATGAGAATAACCCTATTCCTAATAAATATCATATTTCTAATGCCTATCCAAATCCTTTTAATCCTAGAACAAATTTTATATTATCAATACCAATACAGAGCTTCGTGAACGTAAGGGTCTATGATTTAATAGGTAGAGAAGTTGCTATTCTTTCTCAAAATAATTATGAACCTGGAACATATAATATTTCTTGGGATGGTACCCTAAAAGATAATTCTTTTGCAACGAGTGGAGTATATGTCTTAATTGCAGAAATGGGCGAAAACTTATTCAGCAAAAAACTAATTTTAATGAAATAAACAATTGTTGGATTTTGAATAAAACATGAATAGCTTAGATTCTATCACTGTGAAAGTAGTAAAAAATATGAAAAAATATATATTATCAATAATCTTGCTTTTATCAGCAAATCTCTATGCGCTAGATTGTCCAGCGGATTCTTCTTATCACATGGATTTAAGAACCTTATTACCAAATGGTTCACCCAACCCAACATTTAACCAAGTAATTGCTACTGGGTTATGTGGATGTGTTGGTTTCAATGCTGAGCTATCTGGTATTGAAGAAGATTCTACGCTTACTCTAACTTTATTATTACTTGATAATGAACCTATTAGAGGTACACAGATTGATATTTTCCATGATGCTGGTAATGCTCTGAGCTATGAAGATGGGGGCAATGTATTAAAAGGTGAAAAGCTTGATAATTTAGATGACCCAACTACTTCAACAGTAATTGAATCCATGACTTTATTAGCTAATGAGATGGATGGATTTGTAAGAGTGATGGCGTATAGTACTTCTAGAGCAAACACATCTGGTGATGGAATAGAAGGCAATTTATTTCATCTTACTTTTAAAGCTGTTAATGGACTTGCAGGACTACCTGCTACAATATCTTTTGGCCTTGGTTCATTAGATCTTCCAGGCACTTCAATGGATCCAGAAATTTTAAACGTAGCATGTAGTTTTCCAGATACTTCTAATATGGTTTCCTTTAGTACAACTAATCTTAGTGTAATGTCAGAAAATGGAATACCGTTAAAATATAATTTGTCCCAGAATTACCCCAANCCTTTTAATCCATCTACTAAGATTTCATTTGATTTAATAGAAGGTGGGCAATCAACATTGATTGTATACAATCTACTTGGGAAAAAAATAAATACTCTAATGAATTCTTCTTTAAACCCAGGTCATCATAATATTGAATGGAATGGTCTTGATGATAATGGTCAATCAGTTGCATCAGGTGTCTATTTTTATGAATTACGATCCGGTGATTTTATAGCGAAGAAGAAAATGCTTTTACTTAGATAATTTTTAACAAAATATTTNTTTATAGTNCNTTTATTTAAAAAGTAAAGGGACTTTTTTTTATTCTTATTTCTTTTTTATCCAATCTTCATTAAACGTAGCATGTTGAATTGTTTTTCCTTCATTATTTTTTAAGGAATAGGTTAGATGTATCAATCCATCTGTGGATTGAATTAAGGATGGATAAGCAAATGTGATTCCACTATTTTGTTCGTGTTTGCCNATATATTTTTTTATTTCCCATGATTTTCCCTCGTTAAATGATAATAAAATAGCCATTTGATTCCGACCAGATTCTGTATCATTACATGCCATTATCCAATTTCCATTCTTGAGTTGCAACACTTCAATACTTGAGCTTGGATTTGGTATTTTTGTATCTGTAGCAAACGACCAAGTNTCTCCATTGTCTTTCGAAATACTTTTTAATATTCTTTTTGGATCAGTGCCAGAATCTCTCATGTATGCTATAATATGACCATTTTTCTTTTTCACTAAACTTGGCTGTATAGGTCCTAGTCCAACTATGGGACTACTTGCTTTCCAGCTTTTTCCATTGTTATCACTTATTGCAATAAGTGATACATTGTATCCATCTGAATAAAGTGGTAATAATATTCTACCAGATTCTAGTAACAAAGGATGAATTCGTGTCATCCATCCTTTTTGTCTTTTTTCAGGATCCTTTGCAGCTTTAATAATTAATTTTGAGTAGGGCAAGGCATATTCAGCCCACATTGGTTCATCAATATNTTCTTCAAACGCTAGTTGAATATTCTCTGAAAACTTCTCTCCTGGTTTTATTATAATATTATCTTGCCAATTCCAATCAGGTGTTCCCTCGTTTAAATAATTAATAGATGTTCTATATNTAAGAATTGAATTCTCCCATCGATTTGCTCGTACAGCTATCCAAAACAACCATAATTTCTCATTATTATCAACCCANAATACGGGATTACAGTCTGGTAAATCAGGAGTATCAGCCATATCAAAAACATCACCCCAATTATCACTCCCTTTTTTAAGACGACTTCCTTTTATAAGTACATCGTTGGCNGTTCTTTCNCCTGATCCATAAAACCAACAAGATAATAAATCTCCATTTGGAGCTTCAATAATACTGCTTCCGTGTACATGTTTATCTTGGANTGGAAAGATAGAATTTTCTTGAAAGAATGGTTTTCCAATAAGTATAGAACAGCATATTGTTAATAATAAAAGCTTGATCATGTTTATTTTAATTTTAATATCTGATCTAAAATTGAAGAGGTNCTTTTACCCTCAATNAAATCAATGATTTCTACTCTACCACCATGTGATATTACAGTGTCCGCACCTACAACCTTATCTATAGAATAGTCACCACCTTTTACCAGAACATGTGGAAGTATTTNATTAATTAATTTCTCAGGAGTATCTTCATCAAATCCAACTATCATATCCACAGATTTAATTGCATCTAAAATAATAAGCCTATCATCAAAAGTTTGTATGGGACGATTATGACCTTTTAACCGTTTTACAGATCTATCGCTATTGAGTCCAACAATTAACTTATCACCTTTATTTTTTGCATTAGCCAGTAAATCAATATGGCCTGCGTGAATTAAATCGTAACAACCATTTGTAAATACAATTGTTTTTCCAGAATCCTTCCACTTATTACTTTGAGTAATAGCTATTTCCCAGCTAACTGCAATCATGGAATAGAATCATCCTTCACTATTTGAANTTAGTATTTATACTAATCTACGATTAACTGGATCCCATTCTATTCTACGTCCTTGAAGATATGACTCTGTAGCCATATGGCATGTTACACCCTCATGTAGAGCTTCTTCAATATTACAAGTNGGTANTGATTTGCTTCGGATGGAATCGATCCAATCTTTTACATGCAAATGCGTTGAATCTACNCGCTTACCATCACGATAAGTATATAATAGCCCTTTNTTAGCAAAATATTGAGATGTTGCTGAGGTGATTCCATCAATTTCTTTAGATCCTGGTGCGTATGAATAAATTGGATATTTTGAATTAATCACNCCTTTATCAATTCGATCTTTATATCTTGTAGAATAAGGATCTGCTTTCACAATAAATCCACCCAAGGCTCCAGAGTTTGATTCTCCACCTATCTGCATTGTAGCATCGTGACCCATAATTCTATTTCCACGACTATTTAGACTAGATAGAGTTGCACTATATAATACAGTCAAATCTTTATCTGGATATTCTAGTGTAGCATTCCAANCATCTGGAACATCTCTTCCATCTTTATAATAATAAATACCTCCAGATGATGATGCATACTTAGGAATACCTAAACCCATAATTTGGTTAATCTGATCAAAATCATGNGAAAAAAGATCACCAGATAAACCTGTTCCATAGTCAAACCAACATCTCCAGCGGAAAAATCTTCTTAATGCTTCTTCGCCGAATGGTATTTTATTTGGAGAAGGTTCTTGAAAAGTATCCCAGTCAATTGTTTTAGAATTTCCTCTTGGATCAATACCCCACACCCAAGCTCCACCAGGAGAATTTCTATTTGTTGTTAGTTGAACTAGATTAACAGGCCCAAGTAAACCTTGGTTAATAATTTTCTTCGCTTGCTCGTATGCTTCAACTTGTCTATTCTGATGTCCGAGTTGGAAAGTAATACCAGTTTCTTTTACCGTATCATATAATTCAATTGTTTCATCAAATGTCCTTGTTAACCCCTTCTCACAATACACGTGTTTACCTTCTTTCGCAGCAGCAATTGCAACTCTAGAATGCCAGTGATCAGGAGTGGCAATAATTACAGCATCGATATCCTTACTTGAGACTAGATCAGTGTAATGTCTATAGCGTACTGCTGATTCCTTAGGTTTTCCTCCTGCACGTATTTCGTTCTTTGAAGCTGCAACTCCAGATTCAGCCCTTGCGTCAAATAAATCACANACACCAACTAGAGAACAATTAAGATCGGTTTGAGACATAAATGTTTCAAATCCTTTATTTAGCTTATTCTTTTTAGCACTTTCAGCTGCATTTGTTGTCCAATCGGGGGTTGCAAAACCAAGGCCTCTTGTAAGATGACCACCACGACCTCCATATCCAACAACACCAACACGTAAATGATCATTATTACCAATATTTTTTACTATAGAAGGAGCTTTATTNTCTTTGACAAGGTCTTGTAAGAGGTTTGATTTCTTTAATCTATCTAATCGTAATTTTTGCCATAATTTGATAAAGAATAATCCCAATACGGGGACAGTTGCCAATCCNTTTAAAACTTCTCTACGGTTCAATAAGTCAGCTTGTTTTTTATTATTATTTTGACTCATTATTTATCTCCTGACGAATTTGATTTTGATGAATTGAATAATCGATCCATACCTATTAATTGACTACTTGGGAACAGATACAAAANATATAATGCAAATGCCTCGATAAGGTTTTTATTTACAATTATATAACTTCCTTCTCCAGGTTTACCATATTCTAAGCCAATAAAAGGAGGAGCGAATAAATAGTAAAGCAATACGAATCCCATGCCTATGAGTGCGCCATACTTGCTAAATAATCCTAAAAGTAATGATAAACCAACCAAAGTTAATCCCCACATATTGATTAAATCTGTAAAGTTTAAGAGAGTTGAATTTGCAACAATTGTTTTTGCTAATGAGGATAATATCCATTTGGAATCAAGTAAATAGGCAGCTGAACTCCAATATGGATTAATTATTTTTGAAATACCCTCGTAAAGAAAATGCCATCCTATTAAGATACGTAATATAACAAGACCAGTTAGTTGCGATTCTGAATAAGTATCGTTGCTCATAAGATTGATTTTCATTTTGACCCTTCCTTAGTTTATCAGTGTTAAAATGTACGAATAGAATATAATATTAATTAAATGCTTTATTATTTGATATACATAATTTTTCTAGCTTGCGAAAAATTTCTTGTTTGCATAATTGTTAGATATACTCCAGTAGATACTTGTTTCCCAAAACGGTCTGTTCCATCCCATTCAAGTTCATATTTACCTGCAGATTTAAACTCATCAGATAAAGTTTTAATTTGTTTACCATGCATATCATAAATAACAATNCGAAGNGCATCTCCATGCAACATATCAATTGGTATTTTAGTATTTTTATTAAAAGGGTTAGGATAGTTTTGATGTATAGCAAATGACTTAGGTATAGTCTTGACATAAAATGTAAACTTTTCTTCACATAAAACTGTATCAATCCTATCTGTAGCAGAGACATACCATAGATAAGGTGTACCAGTATTTAATTTATTTTTCATTGATAATGTGACACTATATTTGTCAATGATACCGTANATAACAGTATCAATATTACTTCCTTTTAAATGAAANTGATACTCNACAGTATCATTATCTACATCAAATGTAGGATACCATTGAAATGTAAACTTTGTTGAATCTTCAATTACATTATCAATTAATTCAAATGGTTCAGGTGGATCATTTACAGATGCTACATTAATTATAGCTTTTGATGAATCAGATAATTCCCCATCTGAAACAATTATAATTATTGTATCATTTCCAAACCAATCGTTCTGTGGCTCGATTATAATCTTGTTATTAATTAGATCATATTTTACCCATTTATTAAAATTAATTAATTCCCAATCTAAGGTTTNAAATAAGTTATCAATATCTACTACATAATCATTCCAAATGTTGATTGAATCTTGAAAAAGCTCATCTTCCTGAATGAATAGTGTTGGAATATTATTTATTACTGGTGCATCGTTTATTGGCTCAATTGTAATGGATAGTAATTCAATATCTTTTGCATTCATCGGATCCTCTACTTGCAACAGGATAGGAATGTCTTTACCAAAATAATTAGCAGGAGGCTGAACATGTGCTATTTGATTTTTAGAATCAATTTTAACCCAATTAATTACATCTTCATTAGTTAAACCNNACTTATTTTGTAGAAGATAATCTTGGTTTAAGAATGTAGATAAATATCGCCTTGAGTTTTTATATAGANTGNTATACAATGAATTATAATTATTTTTTTCATAACTTTTTATTGCAGACCATGTTAATANACTATCATGATCATCCCTATCATGAACAAATTGATCTAATTGCAATATTATATGCTCATCTTCATTAATAGTAATAGGGGGTATATAACTAATAGCTGGGAAATCATTTACTGGTAGTACGCTTATAATCATTTCTGTTGTATCACTTAGTTCTTTATCAGAAGCAATGATATCTATTGTTTCATTCCCATACCAATTATTTAATGATTTGATATTAACAGTCTCATTTTCGAATTTTATATCAATATAATCAGGTGAGATAACTTTCCATTCTAGTGATTNTACATCATTATCTGGGTCAGAAATATGGGTAATCCATTGTAAAATTTTAAAGGAAATTAATCCATCTTCATACATTGAAGTATCTGGTATAGCTGTTAGGAATTCTGGAGGATCATTTACAGGTAGAATTTCAATTAGTAGTATTGCATCATCTGTCAATTCTCCATCATCCACTGATAGAATAAGGCTATCTTTTCCAAACCAATTTTCACCTGCACTTATAATAAAATTATGATCATCCTCACTGATATTTATATTGTTTAAAAGACTTATTTTTAATGCTAATTGATCAATATTATTATCCGGATCATATATTTCTGAAATTATATTCTTCTTATTTATTTTGAGTGAATTATCTTCGTAAAAATCATAACTAAATATATTTTTAAGAAATTTTGGTGAATCATTCACCGGGTTTACGTTAATTACCCATTCAATTGAATCAGAGTATTGTTCATCTGTAATTGATAACATGATTGTATCAACCCCATACCAATTAGGTTTACTTTTTAGAATCAATGAATTTTCATAAAGAGTCAATTCAATATTAGAACTTTCTTGAGCATTCCAGATTAAGGATTCGTCTGAATTATCAACATCAGAGATGAATTCTATCCAATCAATAAAAGCAATTTGCAAAATTTCATCTTCATTAATATTTGCAGATGGAATTTTCTTAATAAAAGATGGCGGATCATTAACAGGGTAGATATATATATTAACATCTAATGTATCTGATGATTCATTATCTGACGCAATTATTTTTATTATTCCATTTCCATACCAATTATCCACAACTTTAATAAGTATCTGCCTATTATCTACAATTGGTTTGAAAGGGTAATTTTCAATTATACTCCATGACAATTCATTAAGATTATTATCAATATCATGAATAATTGAATCTAGCTTATCCACATTGAGTATAATTGTGTCATCTTCATTTATTATAATTGTATCTAATCTAGAAAAGAATTTTGGAGGATCGTTTTGAGGATTTACATGAATAGGAATCACAGAAGTATCCGATAATAATGAATCAGATATAATAAATTTGATTGAATCTACACCATACCAATTAGCAGCAGGTTGTAAATACAGTTGATCATTTATTAAACTAGTAGAAGTATTATTTCCATCTGAAAATATCCACTGAATACTATCAATTGAGTCATCTGGATCTGATACATATGAATAAAAAGAAGTAAGATTAACAATCAATTTTTCATCCTCATTCATCAAAATAGGAGGTATAGGATTTATAATTTGAGGTGACTGATTACTATTTATTTTATCAATAAATAATGTGTCAATACTATCAATTATATCTGCAGACAATTCTTCTTTATTATGTGAAATACTATCTATAGGAATCTGAATAGATATACTATCTTGTTCTGCTAGTATATTTGTAATAAAAAGAAATATATACACACAGAGATTTATTGATTTTGACCTTTTGGTGGCGTTCATTGGTCTAACATGTATTTTTCCAATTATATTATGGTTAAAAATTTAATAGAAAAATAAATTCCTCTCAATAATAACATTATTCCATTTGAGAAATATAATAATTATCATATGCGGCTAATAAACTTTCTTGTCCAGAGTAAGGGGCAGGGGAATATTTTGTAGAGTTTATTCCTAGCTGGGAATACTCGCATATTTGCCAATCCTGTTGATTAGTTTTATCCCAAAAGTCTATTGCTTCATATATAGAATCTTTATTTGAAATAGCGCTTTCTTTCAAAAAAAGCCATGAACAGTTTACTATACATTTATCTGGACCATTGGGCCATACAGTGTGATACATCACATATTCAGGATGTAGACTTAATAGCATATTTGGAAACAATGAATAATAATATACTCGACGCAAATCATTGCCTTTTATATTTTTTAATGGCGGACAACAATATTTCCCACTCGAAGTAATACTTTCTTTATCTAAGTTAAAATCCATATATCCTCCTAGAAAAGGTCCCTTAAAAAAATCATTTCTTCCCCCTAGATAATTATGAATTTCTGCAAGTTGTGGATGAATCATAGGGCAATGATAGCACTCACAATAGTTTTGAATAATTAATTTCCAATTGCAATTAACTTGGTATGTTTTTTTATCTATAACCGATAGATCTTGTAAGTCCCACGATTGAAACCTTCTTTCTATTGGTTTAAATGCTTGATTAAAACTTATAGGATTATCACTAAGATTCAGAAATATAAATCCTTCCCATTCTTTTATTTGAATCGGGAATAATGGATAATCTATCTTTTTAAAATCATTAATCTTTTCCATATGTGGTGAACCAACTAGCTTTCCATTAAGATCATATGTCCAGCCATGATAGGGGCATTGTATTGTATTGGAAAATTTTCCTTCTTGGTTATTACAAATTCTTGTACCTCTATGACGACACACATTAAAAAATGCCTTTATTTCATCTTTTTTATCTTTTAATACAATTGCACTTTCATCTCCAAGTTGTACTGTGATATATTGACCTTTATCAGTTAAATCAGAATTTCTTCCTATACAGATCCAATTATTTTGAAAGATATTTATGAACTCCTGTCTAAGAATATCAGGTTGAGTATAATAATTTCTGGGGAGTGTTTTTGATCCTGCTTTTAATGTTTTAGACGTTTTAAGAAATGTCAATTTTTCAATACCTCCATAGCTGCATTGTATCCACTAGATCCGTTAGGNCCACATCCTGGATGAGTGCTAGATCCACAAAGAAATAAATTTTTAAAAGGAGTGTCATATTGTGATAAAGCAATAGTTGGTCGCATAAAGAAGAATTGATCTAAGGTCAATTCTCCATGATTAATAGATCCTTCTGTCATACCAAGCTTCTCTTCTAAATCAATAGGTGAAAATAACACTGAAGATTCGATACATGATGAAAAATTAGGAATATATTGTTCAATTATATTTGTAACATTGTCTATTAAATCATTCTTTATTTTTTCTGTCCATAAAGTATTTCTTAAATGATAAGGTGTATACTGTATTGTCGCAGATAACACATGCTTTCCTTCTCCAGCAAAAGTTGAATCATTTATAGTTGGAATATTAAAAGTAATATATGGATTTTTAGAAATCTGTCCATATTTAGATGCATCATATGCTCGTTCAAGATATTCTATAGATGGACTTATAGAAAATATCGTATTCATCTTATTTGTTGAAACACCTGTTATTTTTGGTAATGTATTTAAGGCATAATGTATTCTACTAACACACCCACGGTATTTAATATTTTTAATTTGCCTATACATAGAAGGGTCAAGATTATTTGCTCCAATTAAATGAATAAATGTTTTTGTTGGATCTAATCCTGATAAGGTTTTATTAGATAATAATTCATCACCGTTGTCTAATCGTACCCCAGTACATACTCCATTTTTAATAATAATTGATTTTACGGATGATTCAGTTTGTATTACTGCTCCATTTGATATTGAGGATTGAGCTATATTTTCAGCAAGATTTACTAACCCACCGTTTAAAAATTTTATATTGAAAAACACACCAGAAGAATAGATGTGCTGATGTAAAAGATTTAACCCAGTTGCCGCAGAAAATGGTCCTTGATTAATCATAGAAATTCCAGCAGAAGATAAAGCACCGCGAATAAATGCTGAATTAAACCATTCATCCATTAATTCTGGCATCATCATTGGAACGATTCTGGCAAAGTCAACTATTCCTTTAGTACCTGTTTTACTTAAAGGTTTTAATATAGATTTTAATGACCAAATATCTTTCAGACTAGTATTCGGTAGATTCGTTGGAGTAATCCTATAAATCTCTTCTAATATTTTCGTTTGATTATGGATATGTATAGAAAAATCTTTCCATACTTCAGCATCATCCTTAGAATGCTTTGACATTGACATACTAGTTTTTTGGAGATCTTTATAAAATTCTAAATGGTTATTATTTGAGTCTAAAGCAATATTTAAAACTTCTGGAGAATAGATTGCTGAATTATTTTTATGGATTTTTAATACTTTAAGTATTCTAGGATCAAACCATTTTATTCCATCATGGATTAGATTACATTGATAGCCAGGTGCAAATTCAAATTTGCTTGTTTGACCTCCAATTTGATCTCTCCCTTCCAAAACAATTACTTTTTTGCCTGCCTTTGATAAGATCAAAGCCGCAGAAAGACTTTGTATTCCACTACCAATAATGATTATATCATAATTTTTCATCACCAGTCACTCAAAATCTTTTTTGCTGCCATTTCTCCTGGAGAACCTGTAATTCCTCCTCCAGGATGTGTTCCCGATCCGCATTGATAATAGTTTCTAATAGGTGTTTTATAGTTAGCCCATTTTGCCGCAGGTCGTAATACAAAAAGCTGTTGTAAAGATAATTCTCCATGAAAAATATTTCCCTCTGTAAGGCCAAAAGTTTCTTCAAGATCAGCTGGTGTAAGAACTTGCCTGTGAATTATAATATCCTCAATATTTGGTGCAAATCGAGCGAGTGCCTTTATCACAGCATCTCCAAACGCTTCACGTTTATTATCATCCCATCCACCATTGATGTTGTACGGTGCATATTGCACAAAACAAGACATGACATGTTTGCCAGGTGGTGCCATATCTGGATCTAACAATGAAGGAATAATAATATCCATATAGGGAGATTCTGAAAAATTTCCATATTTAGCATCATCATATGCTTTTTCCAAGTAATCCATACTTGGACTTATTGATATTGCACCATGTAAATGATGCCCTTTTCCAGGTAAACAAGTAAAGTCTGGTAATCCATTTAAGGCTAGGTTCACTTTACCTGAAGAACCACGAATACGAAAATTTTTAATGGAAGTAATAAAGTCAGAAGGTAAATCTTTTTCATCCAGTAAATGTAAAAAAGATAATTTAGGATCTAGTCCAGAAATGATCTTGTGAGCATTATACTCATCTCCATTATTTAGAACTACTCCAACAGCTTTTCCATTTTTAACTTTTACTTTTTTTACTGGAGCTTCTGTTAAAATATCTGCACCAAAATGTTCTGCTGATCTCGCGATAGCCATACTTATCGCACCTGTACCACCTTTTTGGAATCCCCATGCTCGAAAAGCACCATCAATATCACCCATATAGTGGTGTAACATTACATATGCAGAACCAGGAGATCTAGGNCCCATAAAGGTTCCTATAATTCCGCTAGCTGACATGGTGGATTTAAGATAATCACATTCAAACCACTCATCTAAAAAATCTGCAGAACTCATCGTCATAAGTTTTGCAAGGTATTCAAATTGCTCAGAGTCCAGCGTTTTAAAATGTTTAATTAATTTNTTTATTGAATTTAAATCTGATAAACTTGGCCGAATTGCATTTGGAGCAATTGTTTCTAGAATTGGTCTAACAGCCATTCCTATTTGACTCATTAATGGACCGAAACGCATATAAGATTCGGCATCTTTAGGAGAGTGCCTATATATTTCTCTATATGTCTCATCTGCATCAGATGTACGTAATAGATAGTTATTATCTAGAGGTGTAAATGTNCTTTCTAAGGGTAAAAGTTCTAATCCGAATTTTGGAAGCATTAGCTCTCTTATAACATTTGCTTTCATCAAGCTAACCACATAGGAACAAACAGAAAATTTAAAACCTGGGAAAACTTCTTCTGTTACNGCTGCGCCGCCAAGAATGTATCGGCGTTCTAAAACTAATACCTTTTTACCAGCCTTAGATAAATAGGCTGCAGCAGTTAGGCCATTATGTCCTCCCCCAATAATTATAGCATCATAATTATCTACGCGGGACATGAACGCTTTCTTTCTGGATTAAAAAATGGAGTTTGCACAACTCTTGCTGTAGTAAGTTTTCGATAATGCTCTACTTTTATTTCAAAGTTTAATTTTGTTCCAATTTCTGCATATTCAGATTCAAGATGCGCCAAAGCAATGTATCGTTTTAAAATTGGAGACCAACAACCGCTTGTTGCATAACCTACCTGTATATTACCGAAATAAATTGGCGTGCTGTTACGCCAGGCTGTGCTTGGTAGAGCAGGAGGTAAGCCAATAGTTCTAAAATGTTTTTCAAATGTGTCCCATTCAATTTCTATGCCTACAAACTTCCATTTTGCCTTATTTGAATATTCTTTCATTAAGGCTTTTTTTCCTATAAAGTTATTTTGATCGTTTAATTTTACAGCCCACCCCAATCCAAGTTCATAAGGTGATGATTTTCTATTATCNACTAGTGCGTGTCTCGAAGATATGTAGTCAACATCCAGTAGTATAAGAGAGGCTTCTACGCGTGCAATATCTAACGCNTTTAATCCAGTTGGGGTGATACCATAGTCTTTTCCTGCATTNAATAATAATTTCCATATCTGCAATGCATGATCAGGGCTAAGCCATATTTCATATCCCAAATCGCCTGTGTATCCAGTTCGTGATATTGTTACTGGNAAATCACCCAACTTTGTTTTAGTTAACCAAAAAAATTTTAAACTATCTAATGATTTAGATGAAATCTTATTTAGTATTTTTAATGAGTTTGGTCCTTGGAGTGCTAATGCTGCAGTAGATTCTGTTTCATCACTAATTTCAATATTTAAATTATTTCCATTATGATGAAGCCATTCAAGATTTGGTTCTGCACTTGTAAGACGAAATTTTTCTTTATCTAATCTTTGAACAGTGCCATCATCAATTTGTTTCCCATCTTCATCACACCATGGTGTATACATAACTTGATCCTGCTTACATAAATTAATATTTCTAGTAACTAACCTATTAAGAAAATATTGAGCATCAGGGCCTTCAATAATATACTTATATAATGGAGAGATATCTAGCAAGCCCGCTTTTGTTCTAATTGAAAAATATTCATTTTCATGATTCAATTCATATTTTGTTGCAGATAGATAACCACCCCATCTCTTCCATTCTTGGGATTCATTTATTTTTGATGTGATATCAAAAAAAGGAGATATTTTTAATTGAGTATTAGCTGTAAAAGTATTTTTATCAAACATTTTATTTNCTGCGGTAGATAGGCCTTGTTAGACAGGTTGGACCTCCAGCGCCTTTCAATGAAATTTCAGACCCATCATAGGTGAAAACTTCCACATTGTTTGATTCTAATAATTTTTTTGTTTTAGGGTTTCCTGACATCATGATGCATTTTTTTGGAGCTAAAGCTAATACATTACATGCCATTGATTCATATTCTTCATTAGGCACATTGATTAGTTTAATATTTTGATTTTTTAAATACTCTATAAATCTCACTGGTAAAAGTTTTGGATATATTAGATAAAGATTATAATCAATTGGACTGACATTACTCATTAAGTGTAGGCAGGTTTCAGAACCACGCCAATGGGGGAGAGGAACAGTTATGATTTGATCAATCTGATTACCCAGAATTATTTTTAATTGTTGTATACCCTCTTTATTAGTTCTATATCCTTCTCCAACGGCAATTGTACGTTTATTAATCCAGAGTACATCTCCTCCTTCAATTATTCCTGGATATTTTATTTCTCCAACAANTGGTATATTGTTATGAATTAAGAAATTTTTTAATGTTTTTGGCTCATTTTCTCTTTCTGCTTTNCCCATGTTACCTATTATAATTCCTGTAGATGTTGTTATGCCAGNATCATGCGTATAAATAGAGTCAAGATTTGTTTTGTTATCACTTGGTAACATTAGTATCTCAGTGCCAAATGACTCTATAAGATTCATGAGTTGATCAAACTGTGATATAGCTTTATTATATATGGGCTCTGCAGAAAAATGTAAATCTTTCCAATTATTCTTAATTTTGTTTATATCTTTCCATGCTGTAATTGGGCTTTTCATAATTACCCTTTCTAATGGATCGACCATTGAAGTACAACCTATGTTTTTCATCAAGTATCTATCNATTTTTGAAACTATTTTTTACACCCATCATTAGTAAATTTAANTATACTTCTTTATGAAGAATTCTATTTATTAATCAAATTATATTATGGATACATTAAGTCATGCGTTATGGGGTAGAGGTTTATTTGGTTATCGTGGTATGCCTTGGATTGCTTTATTTTTCGGAGCTATGCCAGACTTGGTATCTTTTGGCGCGTTAATTATTATAAATATTATTAGTGGAAATATTCCTCAATTTGGAGGNGGACCTCCNCCNTTAGATGCTCTGCCTAATTGGGTTTTTTTAATGTATGATATTTCNCATAGTTATGTGACTGCATTTTCAACAATAGCAGTTGTTTATTATTTCAAGAAGAAAATTGCTTTTGCCATGTTAGGNTGGCCATTTCACATCTTATTAGATTTTCCGTTTCATTCAAAAGAATATTTTCCTACTAAACTTTTTTATCCTTTAACGGANTTTTATTTTGATGGAATTCCATGGAGCAATCCATTTATTTGGTTTCCAAATATCATTGGTATAGCAATATTATTTTACTGGAGAAAAAATTATNGTAATAAAAAAAATTAATTAGACATTTTCCAGAAAGCTATTCCACCTGCTTGCTTNCCTACTTCAACATGATTAATTAGTGCTAATTTTTCTATATCGATTATATCAACAGAGCCTGGCTCTCCTCCAACTCCTTCAACAGAGACAAATGCATATCTGCTATCTGGAGAAATCACTACACCATGAGTAACCCTTCTGGTGTTTTTTAATCGTATTAATTCAATTCCTGAATTTAGTTCCCAAATTCCAGTCTTTGCTGCGGATTTATAAGTAACTACCAAATATTTNCCATTTGGACTTACTTCGCAATTATACGGCCCTTTATCTGTATTAAATTTTCGTGTAATAGTCCATTTTTTTAAGTCAACTTCAACAACATTATCCGCACCGTTATTTACCACATAGACATACTGATCATTTGGATGTGGATATACCCAGGTTGGCTTTTCCTTGGGCATCTTATGTTTCTTCATATTTTTATGGTTCATATGTCCCATTGAGTGATTCATTTGCCNATGTTTCTTTATCCCTGTAAAAAGCGTTCTACTAACTTCAAATTTGAGAACATCAAGTTCATATAATGTTCCTGACATCATTGCNACTGAATATTGTTTTAATCCATTGTTTGTTATCCTTGATCCATGAGGCATGACTCCGGTTTCAATACGATTTACTTCAATCATTTCCTCTGGATCAACTATAGATATAGTGCTTGGCTCGTGCTTACCATGAAGATTAAAATTTACTACATATAATAGACCAGTTGCGTTTGAAATTTGCATNGTAGCAGGAAATAAACCCAATTCAACACGGTCAATNAGTTTATCAGTTCCTGTTTCATATTTATAAACATGACCATATGGAAACCCATGNGCGAGTGATAAGTACCAATNCTTACCATCTGGTGATATAGTTATTCCATGAGGACCNTCAATCTCTAAAGGCCAAACACCTACAGGAATATCTTTAATGACTTTTCCTTCTTCACCNTCAAACATTATTAGATGNACTTCATCTTGAGACTCTGATGTAACATATAAATAATATTCTTTTCCCTGTAGAGTNTTTAGGAAAATTGTAAGAAATAAGAGAANTNTAGAAAAATTCATTATCAATATTTATTCATCTTCCTGTTTTTCAAAATCCACCAATTTAACTGCATATAGTCCGCTATTCATATCCGCAAAGAAAATATGATTCTTATAAGGCTGTGGACCCCACGCCATTGTAGCATTTGGAATGCGTCCTTCTGGATGATTAGATAAATAAAATGCTATTTCTCTTCCTTGCTTGTATAAATCACCAAGTAACTCACCTGATATATCAACAACTCGTAATCCTCCTTGATAAAATGCAGTATATAATGTATCACCTTGTACCCATAAGTTGTGAGACCCTGCTTCAGGAACTTGATAAATTGCCTCTTCAACCGGATTTTCATAGTCATTCATATTTAAAAAATGATAACCACCGCGAGGGTTTGCAGGTTCTTTGTTTTGAATTTCTCCTAATCCAAANGGAAAATGTTCATCACCAGCAATGACATAAAAGCTACCTGTTGATTTACTTAAAAATGGAAATGCCGCATGATTTCTACCAGTAGTATCTTTTATTGATGACATTAAAATTGGATTTCTTGTACTCCCTTTACCCGCTGATTGTAAAATAGGATTATTCATTATAGTATATCGGTTNTCTTCAGAAAACTGTAAGCCACCAATATCAACCACGTGAACCCCATCACTCCAGTTCGAAGAATAGGCTATTCCATTTTCAATCCATACATCATGAATACTATGTCCAGGTGTGTTCAATTCGTAACTATTTACTCTCCATGGATTNCTAGGATCTGATATATTTATAATATCGTACTTTCTTCCATTATTGACAGCATATACATGATTATCATANATAAAAGCATTATGAACTCCTCCTGTAAGACCATCATTAAACTCAGATAATATTATTACATTATAAGGATTACTTACATCTAGNATTACTACACCATTCTTTCTACTTGAAGCACCTTCTCTTGTCATAACCCCAATACGTCCATCTGCNGATATTTTTACATCATTTATAGTTCTTGCGTCAACTGTTACTGTATCAATAATAACTAAGTTGGTAGGGTCAGTAACTTCCCAAAAATAAGCTTCACCATTTGCTTCCCATGTTCCNGTAACAGCGAAATCACGATCACTAAATTCATCTACGCCTTGCCAAACCCACAAATCTGAAGTAAAAACATCTGTTATTAACCCATGCCCAACTAACTTTGCACGTTTTTGAATATTTCTTGGATTNACTTTGACCGTGAAAGAAGAAGTATAGCCACTAGAAGTAGCATAAATAATATATTCTCCAGGATTATCAGCAACAAANTTTCCTTCCGGAGTAACTACTCCACTAGCAGGAAGTCCAATCCCGTAATTTGCTTTACCTGTGAATGAGAATTCTATTGGTACATCTGTTATTTCTTTTCCTGAAGCCGTCATTGCTTTAGCCTTAAAATTTATCACATCTCCTGTTCGGTATGATCCATCAGGTACTGATAATTCTATTTTTTTCACTGGATTTCTTACAATACGAATGTCTATTGATGAAGAAATGTTATTATCTAATTCACTATTTAAGGAAACCGTAAGCTGAACTTTACCTCTTTTTTTAATCGATAGGTTTCCAAAATCATCAAAGTTTGCTATTGTTTCATTAGATGAAGTAAAAATAGGATTTATATTATTTCTTATTACTCCCGCTTGATCTACAACTTTTGCTAAAAATTTTATTCTTGTCCCTTCATAAGCTTGTATTGGAGGATCAATAAATTCAACTATCTGAATTGGAGCAGCTGGTACTGTAATTGGTAGGCTTCCTCGAACTCTTTTAAACCGATCATCGGTGATACTGGAAGCGTTTAGATTAAATGAACCAGGTTTGAAAACTTTTAATTTAACACGTGCAATACCATCTGGATTACTAATCCAAGGTTTCACTTCAACAGCTTCCCATTCACCTGTTAACAAAAATTGATTTTTAGATAATGACCCGTCTTTAGATAGTAATGATACTTTAACATATGTGGAGTCGCCAATTTTTAAATTGATTGAATCTGGTTCGAAATGGAAATATAANCTATCATCATCACTTGCAGTAATATTCATATTTACTATTACAAGGATAATAGAAATAATATTTAATTTTGATTTATACATAATTACATACCTCAATTAAAATAATTTACTCGGATTTAGGTAATTTACTTCTTTGTTACAATGAATGCAAAAANATGGATATATAAAAAACCCCGTTTTTATGATAAAACGGGGTTTTTTATAATAAAATTAGCGCTCTTTATTACTTTGTCATTCGAAATTAGCGTTAAAGTTAATTTCTAAATCTGCATCAGCCTGAGTTACGTTCATGTCTTCATAATGTCCACCTAGAGTACTATATGAACCATTTGGATAATCATCTGGCCAATGTGTTACCGATACCGCTGCATAATTTGTAAAAGAAAGATTATTAAAAGAATAATCATATTCATTATTTAATAAGTTTTCTAATGAAAGATANTCAAAACCAGCAGGTGGCCCTGTAGGTGGATATACTGTGTTTAATGTGAGTAATACTGTACCACTATCAGGCCAACTTCCATTAAAAGTNATTTTTCCATAAATTGAACCGGATTCAGCTAGAGCTTCACTTTCGTTGGTTTTGGTATCTTCACAGGCGATAGTTATTATTAAAGAAATAACTATAAGTATATTTGTAAGCGTTTTAATCATTTTTTATGTCCTTATTAATTATTTATATTTTTTGAGAAATTTATTTGCCATGTTCTACCGGGCATTGGGTAATCTTGAATCAAAACATATTCTTTATCAAAAATATTTCTAACTGTTCCTTTTATTTTATAATTGGTAAANGTTTTTGAAAGTTGAAAATCAAAAAGAATTGTGTCCGATATCTTTTTGATTGGGAAGCGAAAAATATTATCCACAACAGGATGGTCATCGCTAAGAAAGTCTTCATATAGTTGTGAACTTTTATAATTAAATGATAAAGAAAAATTTATATTTTTGATTATTGGTTTATGTATTGAGCCTTTTACAGTATGTTTAGATCTGTAGAGTATTGGCAAGTCAGGGTTCTTTAAATCTTTCATATCCAGATACGAATAACTGAATTCTAAATTTGCAATATCAAATGGCAGTTCTTGAATACCNCCTATTTCGAATCCATACGCTTCAACATTTGTTCGATTTATAGATTCTACAGGAATCGTGTAAACAAAGTCTATCATATCACTATAATAATTGTAGAATATATTTGTGAACCAAGAATGACTTTGATTTTTGTTCCTTTTANAACCTATTTCTGCCGCAGTTAAATATTCTGGTTGTAGAGTTGAGTTTCCACGAAATTGTAATCCATAGCTGCTTTCATGCTCTAAGAATAGTTCAGATATAGATGGGGCTCTAAAGCCACGATTTAATGATATGTGGTATTGTTTTTCTGGCGTTGATTGAAAGTACATATTGAATTTAGGAGAAAAAGCTTGAAACAATTTTTTAGGATAATTATTTCCTCCTTGAACCCAACGGTAATCATATCGAATTCCAATATCCATTTTCAATAGTGTGTTTACATTTTTTTTCAATTGACTAAATATTGCTATTGTCTGTTGAANAGGTTGATTATAAATAGAATTAATAACATCTGCTTTCGATTGATCATTTCCAAATTCTGNACCAATAGTCAGAATTGATTTATCGTTAAAAAAATGTTGATACTCATTTCGGAGTAATAGCATTTGATCATTATATGTAGTTTGCCCCTGAATTTTATCAATTGGNGTGTCATCTCTATCATTATATATTGTATTAAAATGGTTAATTCCGATAGATGAGGATAAGTATCCATTATTAAAAANTGGTAATGAATAAAATAATTGGATATAACTACTCACTCTTTCAGATTGTCTGTATGAAATTAATCCAGGGTTATCAGGGTATATAAAGCCTGGTTGACCATTATTAGATTTTGTTATGATTCCAGATANAGACCAATTCTTTTGATTGTTTGAATTACTCTTAAGTTTTATTGATCCTCTAATAGTATTATGATTTGCATTAAAACGGTGTCCATTTGAATTATTATAACCTGCTGANGTAAAAAGATTAATATTATTAATTTTCTGACTATAATTAAGATTTAAAATACTATTATTGAAACTTCCAATTCCTGCATCATACCTAAAAGTTTTATTTGAAAAATTTGATTTTGTAACCATGTTGATTACACCACCCATAGAATTATGACCATATAACGAAGAAGCAGGTCCTCTTACTATTTCTATACGATCAATATTTTCTAATGGAATTGCATTCCAATCAGGAGCGCCTGAATTTGGTATCGAAACTGGAAAACCATCAATGAGTAGTAGAACTCTATTATTGTAACCACCTGGTTTATAATCTGAGGAACCTCGTATAGAAATATTTACGTTACGACCATGAGCATGAGCCATCTGTAAATCAAAACCATATATTGATTTTAATAAACCAGATATGCTAGAACTGTTTTTTTGAATTAAAGTTTTATTATTAACAATTTGTGTTATTTCAGGTGAATGTTTGGATGGGAACATGCCCACAACATTTATTGTTTGCCATATAATAGGCTCTCTTTTTAAATAAACAATCAATTTCAAATTTTCATTATTTTCAATTAAAATCGTTTTCTGATGCTTATCATATCCTATCATTGAAATTTCAAGATTTAATTGACCTTTATTAATACCTGAAAAAGTGAATTCACCGTTTATATCTGTGGTACCTCCAATGTCCAGATTATTTAATAATACATTTGCACCGATCAACGGAGTGTTATCAGTTTCATCTATGACAATCCCTTGTATGGTTGCTGCTGCAATCGGGTAGAAAGTAAGTACTAAATAACAGAATATTTTTTTCATTAGCTTCTTACTGTTTACTGATTAAGTTATTTAAGAGAGCTTCAACCTCTTCTTCTGATATGTCCGTTTTCTTCTTATCGCCAAAGAAAATGAGTCCAGTGAATAAGCCTCCTATGGCTTTAAACATTAAATTGCTATTTAGCTTTGGAAATTCTTTTCGTTCAATTCCATCTTCCAATAAGCCTTGGAGAATGGAATAAAGCTTCCCTTGGTGCTTTTTCCATTTTTGATCATCAAATTCAGTGAGATTTATTACCTTTGGTGCCTGAAAAAGAAATTCATAAAGATTAGGCCTCTGTTTCGCATTTTGGGCTATTTGAACTAAAATTTTTATAAAAGTCTTTCTAGGGCTTTGTTCTTCTTGTATAATTACTTCTAGGCTCGCTAATAATGATTTCCAACCCTCTTCCATAATGCCTAGAAAAACTTCTTCTTTGGAAGAGAAGTAATAATACAGGGTAGCTTTTCCAAACCCTGCTTTTTCTGCAATAGAGTCCATTGTTGCACCGTCCAAGCCATTTGCTTTAAATACATCAAGCGCACTGGAAAGGATGCGATCCTGTCTAAGTTTACGTTCTTCTAATTGGCGGTCTGAAAGCATAAGTTTGTATTTCGACTAGCGGTCGAATATTAATATATTTTCTTATCTTTTTACCAACACTATTTAAAAAAAATATTAATTAAATAAATATCTCTATTTATTATATAACAGAGATTATCTTATTACTGAGACCCGAGATTTTTTTGCTCTTGCTTTGTTTCCATAGACCTCAATTTCGGTATTTAACTGTAAATTATTTCCAATCTCCAATCGATTATCATCATTGCCTCCATCGTTTCGCATCTTATTCTGCATAAATCTACTCTCTAGTTTCACGCTAATTTCAAACTCGTTAGTTCCGACGTTTGAAATGTAAGCTATTAAACAGTCCGGTGGTATTGGTTGTGTTGCTTGCTTTTTGATCTCTGCAATTTTCTTTTTTAGGTCTGAGTCTCGCATCATCTTTCTGAACTTTGGGATATCTTGATCTTTAATATTAACAATTCGCTTAAGTTCCTGACGATTTCTTAGAATTGCATCATTATCAATTATGGACCTAATTCGTTCTAGGTTTTCATTTGAATCTTCATACGTGTCCGAAAAAATTGAATCAAAATTTTCTGTTAATTGTGATGTGATATTATTAACAGTCTCAGGATCTACATATTTTGTCACCTTTTCATAGAATTTTATAATCATAAAAGCATATTCATCCATTAAAACTGTTGAGCTAGTAAATGCAGGGTCTCGGAATTCATTTTCCAAGTACCCTTTATTAATGAGAAATGTTGATGGATTGTATTTTTTTCCAGAGGGTGGAGTTGCCTCTTCCATACCTTGGTAGTATAGAATGACTCTATATAGAGTATTCATATTGCTTATTCTCATGGAGTCACGTGCATACTTTACTACATCATAGCTAAAAACTAGNACCGATGTCGAAATGAATAAGTAAAGAAAAAGCTTGATAATAAAACTCATTTGAAAATCCTATCTATGAAAAAATTTAAATATCTTTTTATAAACAAACTATGACATTAAATATTGAACCAACCTGCAATTTTCATTTTTAAATAATCAATTATTATTATTATAACTAATTTNAAATTTTGCCAAGTATATGGAGATGTGTTCACTTTTTCTCCTTCAATCCATGTNCTTATAACATTAATATTTTTTAAATCAAAATCCTTTGATTTGAGAGGATTTTCCGATAGCAATACAAGGTCTGCTGACTTTCCAATCTTTATGGAACCTATGCTTTCTTCTTCAGACACTTGCCAAGCGGCATTTATTGTTATTGCTTTAAGAGCATCATAAATCGAGATTATTTCATCTGGGCCCAATATAGATTTTGTGTCTCTTGTTTGTCGATTTACTGAAGTTGATAATGCGCGAAAAGGGTCAACAGGTGTAGCAGGATTATCAGTATGAATCGTAGCAATATGTCCACTAGATATTGCTGATTGAATCGGCATAAATCTTGCTGCTCTTTTATCACCAATGATGTTTGGTAATTGATCCCCATAGTAATAAATATGATCAATAAAAAAACTNAGTGTAATACCAAGCTTTTTAGCTTGAATAATTTGTTCTTTAGTAATTAAAGCGTTGTGTTCTATTCTATGCCTATGNTCAGATCGTGGGTGTTTAGNTAAAATTATTTTAAAAGCATCTAATATTTTTTGTATGGCAATTTCACCTTGAGCATGTATTGCAACTTGATAGTTATTTGTATGGTAATATGTTAAAGTAGATAATAATGAATCATTTGTAAAATTTACTGATCCAACATGATCTTTTTTTAAACCCATTCGGTTTAAAGTTAAATCAGTATTTAAATATGGATCTGAAAAAGCNGCACCCCCAGTATAGGGTGAGCCATCCATATATAGTTTTACACCTTTTATTTTAAAAAATTCATTTCCGTANCCATTCACATAGCTTGAGTTATCTANCTGNCTTTGNAATGGATATACATACGANCGTACNGGGGAAGTATAATTAGATAGATTTTCCATGAATTGTAATGGGTTACCTGCAATATTTACAGGTCCCAATACAGAAATGGAAGTATAGCCAGCTTTAGCATATTTTGCATATTGTAGATTAAGCAATAACTCTGCTGTGCCTTGNGGAGTCTTTGGCATTTTATTGAGAATATATTGTAGTGCGCTAAACTCGTAAATTACTCCATTTAAATTACCTTGATTNTCCTTTTGAAATACTCCACCACCANCAGGNTTNGGNGTNTTTTTTGTAATNCCTGCTTGATCATATACTGCAGAATTAACAAAAGCATGATGCATCATTTGAGTTAGTATAAATATAGGTGTATCTTTTGAAATACTATCCAGTTCAGTCAATGTTGGGTTATGTAAATCTGATACCAATATAGGATCCCANCCAAAGGCTAAGACCCATTCTNCTGGGGACGCTTTTTCGACAGCCTCATGGATTGTTTTAAAGATTTCTGATCTTGAATTATATTGAAACCCNCTTATATCTACGACCTGGCTTAATATAGCTGTAGCAATGGGNTGGCAGTGTGCTTCAATAAATCCTGGCATTAACGTATTACCATGCAAATTAAAAATATTAGTTTTCCATGATTTTAATTTCATNATCTNATCTNTTTGCCCNATAGCTGTAATTTTTCCATTTTNAATTGCAATAGCTTCTGTAGANGGGNNTTGGTCATCCATNGTTATGATATGNCCACCAAANAANATTAAATCAACAGCAAATAAAGGCGNAATTGCTAGCATCGATTTGATTAATAANTTCATTTAATANTTATTTTTTTNANAGAATAATTTGATTTTATCAAATTTAAGATAATTCAATTAAGCTCTGGATATATTTTTATTTTAATTTTTTTTGATAAAGAATAATCAGCAAATATCTAATATTATTAGAATAATTTAATAATTTATTAAAATTATATTGNATAATAGTAAATAATTNTAATAATATAAGTAAAGAGGATTGCTAATATTTTAATGAAAATNGATGATTTAGATAGAAAAATTCTAAATTATTTACAACAAGATGCCCGGATTGCTGCTAGTCATATTGCAGATGATCTTAATATTTCAATACCAACAGTTACTGAAAGAATTAAAAAATTAACGGAAGGTGGGGTAATTAAGGGTTTTCACGCAAGCATTGATCCTAGGATGTTAGGTTTAGATGTATCTGCGATTATCACAATTATTTCGGAATCCTCAGAGCATTATAAAAAAGTTATTGATTTAGCACAAGAGACACCTGAGGTAATCCAGTGTTTTAGCACTACTGGNAAAGGNTCACANACCTTAATTGTGATTGCTAAAAATTCTCAGGCTCTTGAAGAATTGTTAAGAAGAATACAAAGTTGGCCAGGTGTTTCTAGAACTGAAACACAAGTAATTTTATCATCATATGATATAAATAAAAATAGTTATCAAATTAAATAATAATTAGAAAAAGGAGTNANAACTGTGAGTAAAATAAAAGCCGAATATATTTGGATGGATGGTCATGAACCAACCCAAAAACTTAGATCAAAAACAAAAGTTTTTGATGGTCCATTGAACAGTTTAGATGATCTCCCTTTGTGGGGTTTTGATGGGTCAAGTACTAATCAAGCTGCTGGAGAGGATAGTGACTGTATGTTGAAGCCTGTATCATATGTCCCTGATCCAATTAGNGGAGGAGATGATGTTCTNGTAATGTGTGAAGTCATGAATGCAGANGGTTCTGTNCATGCTACAAATANTAGAGCTCATTTAAGAAAAATTGATNAAAAATTTAATGANCAAGAATCATGGTTTGGTATNGAACAAGAGTATACNTTTTTTCAGGGCAGNGTNCCNTTAGGTTGGCCAGANGGAGGNTATCCAGCTCCNCANGGTCCATTTTANTGTGGAGTGGGTGCNGATGAGGTNTATGGACGNGATATTGTAGAAGANCATCTAGANCTTTGTCTTGATGCAGGTTTAGAAATTTCTGGTATAAATGCAGAAGTGATGCCAGGGCAATGGGAATACCAAGTCGGNCCATTNGGACCNCTAGATGTGGCAGATCAATTATGGATAAGTCGTTGGTTATTATANCGTATNGCTGAAGATTATGGTGTNAGNGCCACACTACANCCAAAGCCTGTGAAAGGGGACTGGAANGGTGCTGGGGCNCACACAAATTTTAGTACAAAATCCATGCGNGAGCAAGGNGGCATAAAGGTTATAGAAGCGGCATGTGAATCTTTAGGTAAAAAACATGATGATCATATAGCTGTATATGGAGCACATAATGAGGANAGGCTTACAGGATTACATGAAACTTGTTCTATAAAAGACTTTCGATATGGTGTAAGTGATAGAGGAGCTTCAATCAGAATTCCAATGGCTACAGCTAATGATGGTAAAGGATATTTGGAAGATAGAAGGCCATCTGCAAATATGGATCCCTATNAAGTATGTTCAATTTTAATTGAGACTACTTGTGGTTAATTATTATAAACCTATGANAATAAAAAAGGCGCTTNAAGCGCCTTTTTTATTGCAATAATATTANTGCAATAATATTAATCCATATAATTAATCTTTTAATCTANACTTTATCTAATGCTTGTTTAAAATCANTAATTATATCATCAACATTCTCTATACCAACNGATATACGTACTAACCCATCTGAAAANCCNNGNGATAATCTAAATTCTTTNGGTACATCTCCATGTGTCATTGAAGCAGGGTGTAAAACCATTGTTTCCACTGACCCAAGACTTTCAGCAAGAAGAGCTAGTTTTACAGAATTTAAAAATTTTTCACCTGCAGGGATTCCGCCTTTTAATTCCAAAGATATCATTCCACTAAAGCCACTCATTTGTTCTTTTGCAACGTGATGCATTGGGTGGGAAGGAAGGCCCGGATAAGTTAATGATGATACTTTAGAGTGATTTTCTAAAAACTCTGCAACCATTAATGCATTTTCTTCATGTTTTTTCATTCGCACATCAAGAGTCTTTACTCCTAGCAAAGTCAACCAACAATCAATTGGACTGGGAACAGCACCAATAGTTTTTTGAGCAAATCTCAATTTATTGGCTAAATCTTCTCTGTTTGTAATTACTATTCCTCCAATTAATTGACTATGACCAGTAATGTATTTTGTTGTGCTATGCATTACTAAGTCCACACCGTATTCGAGAGGTCTTAAAAAAACAGGTGTACTGAAAGTGGAATCAACAGCAAATAATAAATTATTATTTTTTGCAATTGATGAAATTGCATTTAAATCAGTTATTTTTAATAGTGGATTAGTGGGAGTCTCAACCCAGATCATCTTTGTATCGGGTGTAATGGCCTTTTCAACATGTTCAGGAAAAGATGTATCAATAAAAGAAAACCGTATTCCATAATTAACTAGTAGTTGATCAAATAATCTATATGTTCCGCCATAGACATCATCTGAACATATTACGTGGTCACCTGATTCTAATAACTTCAAACAACTATCAATCGCTGCCATTCCGCTTGCAAAGGCTATTCCGTATTTCCCATTGTCTAGCGCTGCAAGATGATCTTCCATAACTTCTCGAGTAGGATTGGCTGACCGTGTATAATCATACCCTTTATCTTTACCTACTTTTTCCATTACATAAGTAGCTGTTTGATGAATGGGGGTTACTATTGAACCAGTTTCAGAGTCTGGCTTTATTGCTGCATGAATCACTTTTGTATCAAATTTCATTTCATTTTCTCTTTTAACTAATATTAACGATGCATAAAATAATACGTGAATTTATTCGTTATTATACAATAACAAAAAAATATTAAGTTCGCGGCTACGATTTTTATTGATAGGATTATTCTTTGAGTAAAAAAATTAATATTGCTCTTTTTGGTTTTGGCCGAATTGGAAGAAACATTTTTAGATTGGGCTATACGAACCCAAACTTAAATTTTGTTGCTATTAGCGATCTTGGGCATGCAGAAGCTCTCCATTATTTATTAATGAGAGATTCAGTGCATGGATCTTTAGATGATAAAATAAAAGTTGATGGTAATTATTTTATTTCAGAAGATCAAAATGTTAGAATTCTTTCAGGTGGCAAACCAGGTACCATACCTTGGGATACTTTTGATGTCGATTTTGTAGTAGACGCTACTGGTAAGTATCTTAATAAAGAAGAATTAGAAAAGCATTTACATTCTGGTGCAAAGAGAGTCTTAGTCACTAGAACTCCAAATGATGAGATTGATCGAATTGTAATTCCTGGTATTAATGAAGAGTCAATAAAAAAAGATGATAAAATAATTTCTGCAACTTCATCAACAACACAAGTTTTGGCTTTGATGTTAAAAATCTTAGATAAACATTATTCTATTCAACGAGCGATGATGACTACTGTTCATGCCTATACGGCTGACCAGCCGCTTGCTGATGCAGTCGGTATAGATTTAAGACGAAGTCGTTCAGCTGTTGAAAATATTATTCCTAATACAACTAGCGCTCCTGAAATTATTGAAAAATTAATGCCTCAATTTTCTGGAAAGTTAGATGGTATAGCATTTAACGTTCCTGTTCCAAATGGGTCCTGCGTTGACCTTACAACGGAGCTGAAAACCTTGCCAAGTATTGAAGAATTAAATCTCATTATGAAAACAAATTCCGAGGGTGATTTTAAAGATTTAGTAGGGTATACAGATGATCCTATTGTTTCTAGTGACGTAATCGGTAGGGAAGAGACTATGGTATTTGATGCGAAAGCAACCATGATTACAGCTGATCAGTTATTAAAAACTTTATGTTGGTATGATAATGGTTGGGGATTTGCTAAAAGATTAATTGACACTATTCAATTATATGCTGAGGATGATTCATGATTAGAGTAGCTATTAATGGATTTGGCCGTATTGGCCGTTCAGTATTTAGAGTATTAAACCAACGAGAGGAAATAGAGTTAGTTGCAATAAATGATATTTTTGATAAGGAAGCGCTTGTTTATCTTTTAAAGTATGATACCGTTATGGGGCGTTTCCCTGGTAATGTGGAATTAAACGATGATATGTTAACGGCAGGAGAACAACATGTTAAATTAGTATCTGAAAGGATTCCAGAAAATTTACCTTGGAAAGATTTAGGAATTGATATCGTTGTAGAATCAACTGGTATTTTTCGACAAAAAGAACAACTTCAAAAACACTTAGATGCCGGTTGTTCTAAAGTAATATTAACAGTTCCCCCAAAAGATGAAATTGATTATATGGTCGTTATTGGTGTCAATGATAAAGGATTACGTAAAGAACATCAAATTGTTTCTAATGCAAGTTGTACAACAAACTGTTTAGCTCCTATGGCTAAGGTTNTAAATGATAATTTTGGAATTGAATTAGGTGTNATTAATACAATCCATGCGTATACCAATGATCAAAGGTTNGCAGATGTTCCNCACTCTGATTGGCGAAGAAGTAGGGCTGCAGCAGAGAATGTGATTCCAACAACTACTGGAGCTGCTCGCGCTGTTGGTAAAGTCTTACCAGAGTTAAATGGGAAATTAGATGGAATAGCTATGCGTGTTCCAGTACCTGATGGATCAGTAGTTGATTTGAATGTAAGATTAAAGCAAGATGTAACTATTGATATGATTAATGAAGCTGTATTAGAAGCATCTAATGAGGGATCCATGTCAAATGTATTAGAATATTCAAATTTGCCAGTGGTTTCAACTGATATTATTGGGAATAAACATTCATCTATTTTTGATGCACCATTTACCAGAGTTATTGATAATAACTTTGTAAAGACCTTGAACTGGTATGATAATGAATGGGGTTATTCTAATAGAGTTGTTGATTTGATGGCTCTTTTAGGTAAGCTACTCTAACTCTTATGAAGTTAAGGTTTAATTAACGGCCTTTACTATATCAAAAAACAGCTTTTTCATTAAAGACTTCTTATATTCTAAAAATTGGTTCTACTGATTAGCAATGTATGATTTGAAAGAGTTTTACTTATCATGAATAAGAAATGTGCTGTACCAAATAAAAAAATATAATTCAAATGGGATGTAAAGTGAAAATTTCATTTTATTTTATTATCATAACAATCTTGATTGGACAATCTGAGCAAGTCAAAGAAATGAAAGAAATTCATTCTGATGGACAATTTGATACGCTGTATTTTGAATTCAAGCCGATTATTGTTACGGCATATCCACTTAATAATACCAATTTGAATGTTCCACTTGCCATTACTTCATTAGGCAAAAAGCATTTTCAATACGGACAAAAGCAGTCTGCTCTAAATGAAGCACTTTTGCCAGTTCCTGGTTTGTTTGCTATGAATGCAGAAAATTTTTCCCAGGATCTTAGAGTTGCTATTCGAGGTTTTGGTGCTAGAGCTCCATTTGGTATTCGTGGTATAAGAATTTTGGTGGATGGAATACCTGAAACAACACCGGACGGTCAAGCGCAAGTTGATAACATAGATCTAGGGTTTATTGATCGCGCAGAAGTATTTCGGGGATCAAGTTCCGCACTTTTTGGTAATGCATCTGGCGGGATGATCAACCTGATTTCCGAATTTCCAACCCAAACTTCTTTTTATGAAGCCAGTGTTACTGGAGGTCAATTTGGATACCAAAAAATCCAGGCCAAATCTGCCAATTCAATAAAAAATTTGAGCTATGTGATTCATGCTTCTTACAATTATAATAGAGGATATAGAAAACATAGCACCATGAAGAATTATATCTTAAATAGCAAAGCACAGTTAGAAATTGATCCTCTTACACGGATTAGATTTCATATAAGTGTTGCTAATAGCCCAATTGCTAATGATCCAGGTTCATTAAATATCGATCAGGCTAATGATGACCCTAAACAAGCTCGTGATGTAAATGTAGAATATCAGGCTGGTGAATCGGTTACTCAGAATAGGTTTGGTATGGTTTATGAAAAAAAAGTTACACCTATCCTAAGTTTTAAAGGCAATCTTCATTTTACAAACCGAGAGTTTGCTAATAAACTTCCGTTTGAAAACGGTGGTCAAGTAAGGCTTAATCGTATTTTCTGGGGGGGGAGGTTAATGTTTATTAATTCTAGTAGTTTGTTAAAATTACCCTATTATTTATCATTTGGGTTTGAGTTGGGAGACCAAAAAGACAAAAGACAACGATATGATAATTTGGAGGGCACTAAAGGAAATAAAACCTTTGATCAGTTAGAACAATTTCAAAATATTGCCTTTTTTATTCAGCAGGAGTGGATTTTTAAAAAATCATTTAGAACAACTTTAGGGATTAGAAGTGATATAAACGAGTTAAAAGCCACAGACATGTATTTAGTTGATGGGGATGGAACGGGTAAGCGTACTTTGAATAATATTAACCCGCTTATTGGTTTTGTTTATAATATTAGAAAAAATATTAATCTTTACGGTAATTATTCTACACATTTCGAAACACCTACTCTTAATGAGCTAAGTAATAATCCAGATCCATCTTCTACTGGTGGATTCAATTCTGAGCTCAATCCTCAATATGCCAAAAATATTGAACTTGGCGTGAAAGGGTTTTTCAATGAAAATTTATTTATTGAAATGGCAGCTTTTAAGATTGATGCTTTAGATGAGATTGTTCCTTTTGAAGTATCAGACCTACCAGGACGTACATTTTATCGTAATGCAGGAACTTCTATTAGAAAAGGGTTTGAATTAGGAATAAATAGTCAATTAAGCAAAGGTTTGCAAATGTCAATTGCCTATACATATTCCGATTTTTCATATGGAGTATATCAAACTAATAACGGCGTTTATGATGGGAATGTTTTACCTGCAATTCCTAAAAAATTATTATATGGTGAATTATCTTATTTTCATATTTCTGGTATCTATGGTATGATACAGTATAAATATACAGGCGATATATACGTAGATGA
>NZXJ01000024.1 GCA_002701945.1 Fidelibacterota bacterium | reverse complement strand
CGCACACATTCACCAATTTAGATTTGATAAACGCTACGGAATATTTTGTTCATGTCCGAGCAACAGACTTAGCAGGAAATACCTCCGATGATGCTGTAAGTAATGGTATAATTGTTGATACAAGTCCACCAGCAGGTGGTTCTGTGTACGATGGACTCTCTTTAGTGGATGAATTCTGGACTAATAGTGAGGAAGCATTAGATTTATCTTGGAACGATTTTTCAGATTCACTCGTTGGAATTGCTTCCTATGAATATGCAATTGGAACAACTTCCGGTGATACAAATATTGTTGGTTGGACTAATGTTGGTTTAGATACGTCAGTTTCTGACTCTGGATTAGCATTAGTGCATAGTGTAACCTATTATGGTNCTGTTCGTGCAATTGATCAATTTGGTCATNTTTCNGCCGCTGCAGTNAGTAATGGTATCCGNGTNGATACGTATGATCCTATNGTTGGTGTCCCAAATGAAGGTGGAATGGAAGATTTGGATTATCAAGGACCTTCAGACACTCTAGCTCTTTATTGGGTAGGACAAGATCCTTTTGCTAGAGAACTTTCCCATTATGAATATGCAGTTGGTACAACTCCNGGCGGTCTAGATGAGGTCTCATGGACTGANAATGGAACTGCTACGCAGGTAACAATACCNGACTTTANTTTAGATCACGAAGTGAGTTATTACTCAAGTGTNCGNGCATANGATATGGCAGGAAATATGTCTAATNTTATNTTAGGCGATGGAATTATGGCTGATCTATATCCTCCAACTACTGGTTGGGTAGTAGATGGATTGGATGCTGATGAATCATTCACTCCATCTGATTCAACAATTGAAGCAAACTGGGATGGTTTTGCAGATACNTCAAGCAATATTCATCATTATGAATATGCAGTAGGAACTACCTCAGGTGAAACAGATGTTACCGGCGGTTGGGTTTCAGCTAATACAAACCTATTTGTTGTTGCAGAATTAGATTTAATTGAAGAACAAACATACTATGTTTCTCTTCGCGCCTTAGATAGTGCTTTTAATATTTCACCTGTATTAACTACAGATGGTATTACAACTGATTTCACTGCTCCTCTTGCAAATATGATTAATGATGGTGATGCAGAAGACATCGATCGTCAAAATTATGCTGATCATTTTATTGCAAATTGGGATGCTTTTACTGAAACGGGTTCTGGATTTCTTACCTATGAATATGCCTTGTATAATAATGATGCNGATGAGTATGTCACAGGGTGGACTGCAACAGGAGATACTTGGGTAGATATTCGAGCATTAGATCTTGTAGAAAATGTAACATACAGCTTACATCTTATNGGAATTGATAATGTGTATAATGAAAGTGAAATTTTNATGAGCGATGGNGNNNTAGTAGATCTNTCNGCNCCTGCAGTACCAGCAAACTTTGTCGGATGGTTTAGTCATGAACGTATTTATTTAGAATGGTCTCCAAACCAAGAAATAGATGTGGATTATTATTCTATCTATGGTGGTACTGAGCCGAATCCAACTACATTATTGTTAACGACACAGGATACAACTGCTGAAGCATTTATGACTGGTTTTTCNGATACTTCACTTTATTATATATTTATGACTGCCACGGATATACCTGGNAATCAAAGTGATCATACGCAACAGGTAACGGGTATTCCTCAGTTAGCAGTTATTACAAGAATTACTCCTGATCCAGTAAATTTCTTATTAGCAGATGAACGAGTATTAACGATGCATATGTCCCAACCGTTATCTGATCATGGAAGTGTTGTTGCATCAAGTATCGTTTTTGATGAAATGTATGTAACAAGTTCATACTCAGCAGAAGATACAGCAATAGTNGTTAGCTTTAATCAAGAGTATGCATCTTTAGATACTATTGCACTTACATTAAGTGGNATTGAAGATTGGTCTGATGTAGCTGCAGTGGATAAGGATCTTCAAATAACGACTTATTTATTGGGTGATTATGATCATAATCTCATGATTGATGCTGCTGATTTAGGTTCATTTATGATGGGCTGGCAAAATCAGGACTATGCNTATGAANTAGGACCTGCNGTTGGAAGTCCACCGCATCTTGTTCCTGCGTTAGATAGTATATATGATTTAGAGGATGTAATGGCTTTTGTACAAATGTGGTATAATCGTCACCAGCAGTCTACATTNGCAATGAATGTCATCGATGATCAGGTTGGAGATGTATTAGAATTATATCAAGAAGATCGATCTCTTGTAATGACATTACCAGAAGGTGCTATTTCAGGTCAAGTATATATTCAATATCCGCCAGCAAGTAAACAATTAACGACTGCTGACGATATTACATCTGAAAAACGAATTGTTCTTAGCAGTGCAGATGAAATAAGTGGTGAAATACTTGTGGAATGGGCAGATGTATCAGAACAAGGTATGCAATTGGTTGCTTTTGATGCACAGTCTCTTGATCGAGATGATGCAAATATAACAGTTTATTATCGAATCTATGGAAAAGATCAACAAGTAATGAGCAGTGGTTCTCATCAGATGAAAATTAAAGCAATTCCTGATGAATATGCATTACACCATAACTATCCGAATCCATTCAATCCTACAACAACGATTTTATATGATGTGCCGNAAGAAGGTCTTGTTAGTCTAACTATTTACGATTTGATGGGTAGAGAAATAACCAAATTGATGAATACTAGAATGGATGCTGGATATTATTCCATGCAATGGAATGGAAGAAATTCATTTGGTTCGATGGTAAGTGCTGGAGTGTACTTTTATCAAATTCAAATCAATGGATTTGTACAGACGAAGAAAATGTTATTGCTCAAATAACATTTATTGATTCTTAGTACATAAAAATTTATGAAATCCAAAAGACTAGTATTGCTTGTAGTCATTCTTTTTTCTTTTCTGGATAGTGAAGTTTTCAATGGCTTTACATTGTATACCCCGATGGGGAATAACCCGGTTACATATCTAATTAATAATAATAATGCGATGATTCGTAGTTGGCCATTGCCTGCACCGGTTTCTAGTATTTCTTATTTATTACCGGATAGTTCATTGTTAGTACCTTTACGAGGGGCAACAAATAGTTGGCCTATGCAAGGGCCGATGGGTGGAAGATTAATGCGTTTTGATTGGAATGGAAATGTATTGTGGGATTATACCTATNTAACNAGTGANTATATACCTCATCATGATATTGAACCATTACCAAANGGAAATGTACTTGTAATNTGTCATGAACGTAAAACGCAGGCAGAAGCTATTGCTGCTGGAAGAACAAATATTAATGGTGAAATGTGGCCNGATAAAATTGTAGAAATTGAACCTACTGGACCAAATAATGGAGTAGTTGTATGGGAATGGCATATGTGGGATCATTTAATTCAAGATCAAAATCCATCTGCTGATAATTATGGTGTCATTGCGGATCATCCAGAATTACTTGATATTAATATAGGCAATGTGGGTGGTGGAGGTCCTGGTGGAGGTAATAATGGTGATTGGAATCATCTTAACTGTGTATCCTATAATGCGGAACGCGATGAGATTGTCCTTTCATCTCGACATATGAATGAATTTTATGTAATTGATCATAGTACGACAACAGAAGAAGCAGCAGGTCATTCCGGAGGTAATTCAGGCAAGGGAGGAGACATTCTGTATCGATGGGGAAATCCTCAAAATTATGATCGAGGAAATTCTCAAAGTCAGCAATTAGTAGCTCAACACGGAGTGAATTGGATCAATCCAGGTTTTCCAGGAGCAGGTAACTTTATACTTTTTAATAACGGTGGAAATAATAGCAATACTTCGTATGTCTATGAAATAGTTCCACCGTTAGATGAAAATGGTGATTATGTTATTAATGATAATCAGCCTTTTGGACCATCAGCTCCAATTTGGTCGTATAGTGGGGGATTTCATTCTCCTATGCAAAGTGGCGCATTCCGTTTACCCAATGGAAATACGTTTGTGACTTCAGCTCAATTTGGACATGTATTTGAAGTTGAGATGAATGGAACAGTTGTATGGGAATACAATCACCCGGAGGGGAATATGATTGCTCGCGCTCAAAAGTTTCCTATGCCATTTGGAGATAACCCAGGTCCTGCTTTTATGGTTGGTGATACTAACTATGATGGTGTTTTAAATATTTATGATCTTAATTTTATGATCGATGTTACGCTAGGGGTAAATAATGCAAATCCACCCAGTGATTATAATCAGGATGGTTTAGTAAATTTTGCTGATGTTTCCGGTTTATTAAATTTTATAATGTTTAATTAATTAATAAGGTATGGTTTAATATGAAAAATTTATTCAGTATGATATTTTTAATAGTTTTTACTACTTCGTTATTTTCTCAAGGTAGAACGATCGGAACTCAATTGCTTGATCCAGAAAATAATCCTCCTACACCTGGTTATAAATTGATGTATATGCATAGTCAGCCGAATGTGTATTTGATTGACAATTGGGGGGAGGTTGTGCATGTTTGGAGAGATTCTTTACTATTTCCTGGGAACGCTGCATTTTTAACAGAAGAAGGAAAGCTATATAAGACTGCATCCAGAGGAAGAAATGCCAATCCAAATTTTCAAGCTGGTGGATCAGGCGATTTTCTTCAAATACGAGATTGGGATAATACCTTACTTTGGAATTTTGAATATTCTAATGAAAACGTGCGAATGCATCATGATATTCGTCCGATGCCAAATGGAAATGCATTGATTCTTGCATTTGAATCTATTACTAGAGATAGTGCAATCGCTTTAGGTAGAGATACTACTATATTAGGTAACGTATTATGGATGGAACATATTATTGAAGTCGAGCCTGTTGGTCTTGATAGTGGTAATATTGTATGGGAGTGGCATGCCATTGATCATTTGATTCAAGATCATGACTCTACTAAAGCTAATTATGGAGTTGTTGCTGATCATCCGGGAAAAATTAATATTAATTATGATATGAACGCTAATCCGGACTGGGTGCATGCAAATGCTATTGATTATAATCCACATTTAGATCAAATCCTTATCTCTGCTCCTGGAATGGGTGAGGTGTGGATCATTGATCATAGTAATACTTCAGCTGCAACAGCCGATAGCGCTGGAGATTTGATGTATCGTTGGGGAAATCCAGCGGCATATGATCGGGGGACACCAAATGATACGAAATTGTTTTGGCAGCACGATGCACATTGGGTTCGTGACCACGCACCAGATTCAGGAAAAATTATGATATTTAATAATCGCTATGGTGGCAATTATTCGGCTATTGTAATGATTGATCCTCCCAAGAATGCAGATAGTACCTACATGATGGCAGCAGATACGACCTATCTACCTGCAGATTTTGATTCTATATGGACAGCAACCAACCCTACAGACTTTTTTTCCAGTTTTATTTCCGGTTCACAACAACTTAGTAATGGGAATTTATTAGTATGCAAAGGTGCATTCGGGGAAGTATTTGAAGTGAATGCGGATAATGATACCCTATGGATGTGGATTAATCCCATAGCAGGTGGGAATGTATTAGTGCAAGGTGATACGGTACCGGTTAACCCCAATAATAATCGAAGCACAAACTTATTATTTCGAGCACACCATTATAATACAGATTTTGCAGGATTTACAGATAGAGATTTAAGTCCAATGGGAACAATCGAGCGAACTCGACCGATAAATATTATTGTGAATGAATTCTTGGCTGCATCTGACACTTGTTGCGCTGATCAAGCAGATGAAAATGAAGATTTTATCGAATTAATGAATGTTGGAAATAATCGTGCTGTACTTAGTGCATTATTTTTTACAGATGACCATGAGGAGCCAACCAAGCATCGTATCGGTATTCGTAATCGAGGAATGGGTGCAAATGGATTTATTGGGCCTATGCGACCTGTTTTATGGGCAGATAATGATCTAGATCAGGGTATGAATCATCTAGGCTTTAAATTGAGCGCAGATGGTGAATTTATAGGAATTTATCAGGCAACTAGCTATTGGGATAACCATCCACGCTTGCATGTATTGGATTCATTAACATTTGATGAGCAAGATACTGATTTATCTTATGGTCAATACCCAGATGGTTCCAATATGTGGATGCAGATGATTCCTTCACCAGGGTCATTCAATCGTAATGCAGCTGAATTTGCTTTATTAGAGCCCACAGATAATACACAGATAACCATTGATGAAAATAATGTTGATACCGGTTTCATCACATTTTCCTGGGAAGATTCATGGAATTTTACTGATAATGAAATAATATATCATTTACAGGTTTCTAGCACCGGAATTGGAGACCATGATATGGATACAACAGGTACTTCTGTATTAGTANCCTATCAGGAAATTATTGAACTCATGGAAGAAAATAATGTAACAACCGCATATATTGATTGGACCGTATATGCGATAGATGGTACCGATACTCTGGAAGCAGATAATGCTCCATTTTCATTAATAGTTGATGGAGAAAATGCATTAAGTATCCTTTCAGAAAAATTAATACCTGTNCAATATGCATTGCATCAGAATTACCCGAANCCATTTAATCCGNTCACTACTTTACGGTATGATATACCTGAAAATAGTATGGTTACNATTACNATTTACGATATGNTAGGTAGAGAAGTANATACCATTATGAATGAAGTCCAAAATGCTGGGTATAAGTCCATTGTTTGGGATGCAACCAATAATTACGGTCAAGCTGTAAGTGCTGGTATATATCTCTACCAGATTAAAACAGATGCATTTGTACAAACAAAAAAAATGATATTATTAAAGTAATATCACAATTTATCGTTTAGTTGATAATGAATAAACTGCCATTAGTTCAACTGCTAATTGCAGTATTATTACAATCCGATTATATATTATCCCAAGATCACTGGGAAACTGCAATTTTTGCAGATGATAACTGGAATTATATTATTCCTTCACAAGAACCTTCATCCAATTGGAATACAGTTACGTTTGATGATTCTGATTGGTCTGTTGGTCCGGGTGGATTTGGTTATGGTGATAATGATGATGGAACCACTGTAGATAATGGTACTATATCCGTTTTTATGCGCCGCGCCTTTACAATTACAGAATTAACCAAATTAAATACAGCAATTCTACACGCAGATTATGATGACGGGTTCGTTGCATATTTGAATGGGGTAGAAGTCTTTCGGTCTTTTAATCTTGCAGACGAAGATGATACCGTTCCATACGATGCAACTACGAATATTGATCACGAGGCGCAACTCTATACTGGATTGGTGCCCGAAGCATACGTATTAGATTCCATTGATATTGCTGAATTATTATTGGTTGGTGATAATATGCTGGCAATACAGGTGCATAATGTTGGCCAAACATCTTCCGATATGTCTAGTAACTTCTTTTTCACATTTGGAATTACAGATCAGTCTAGTTTTTATGAAGATCCTCCGGATTGGTTTCAGCCTCCAGTTACATTTAATGAATCCAATCTTCCCATTTTAATTATAGATACTTTTGGAGAACAAATACCAGATGATCCACGAATTCCAGCGCATTTGGGAATTATTGATAATAGTAACGGTATCAATCATATCAATGATCCATTTACAGATTATGATGGAGCCATTACTATTGAATTACGAGGGAACTCTTCCCAAGGACAACCAAAAAAACCCTATCGCTTTGAAACCGTAGATTCCTTTGGAGAAAACAACAATGTTTCTCTTCTGGGAATGCCGGAAGAAAATGATTGGGTATTATACGCACCATGGTCAGACAAAACCTTGATACGAAATGTGTTAACCTATCAGTTATCCAATGAAATGGGTTGGTATGCTTCCCGAAGTAAATATTGCGAATTATATCTTAATGGGGATTACAAGGGAATTTATGTATTAATGGAAAAAATTAAACGAGATCAGGATCGTGTCGATATATCTAAACTAGACCCGGATGAAATAGAAGGAGATGATTTAACCGGTGGTTATATCCTCAAATTTGATTGGATATGGACGGGAGATAATCTGGGATGGTTTGAGAGTGATGAGGGCAGTTTGTATAATTATCACTACCCCAAGCCCGATGAAATTGCGTCTGAACAAGTAGACTATATTCAGCAGTATATACATGACTTTGAAACCATGATGGCAGGTGCTGGATATAATGATCCCACTAGCGGATATCCATCCTGGATAAATATCGATTCATTTGTGGATTATATTATGCTACAAGAACTATCCAAAAATGTGGACGCCTATCGCTTAAGTACTTATATATATAAAGATAAGAATAGCGATGACAGTTTGTTATATGCAGGACCTATATGGGATATTAATCATGGCTTTGGGAATTGCGATTATGGCTATACATGGTTAACCAATAATTGGTTGCTTGGATATCAAGCAACGGATGATCCTATCGCTTTTTGGTGGCATAAATTATGGAATGATGATGGATTTGAAGCTGCATTTTCTGAGCGATACACAGAACTTCGATCCACCACATTATCATTAAATCATATCTATAGTATTATTGATAGCGTTGCTAATTACTTGGGGCCTTCTATTGATAGAAATTTTACCCGCTGGCCCACGCTAGGAACGTATGTATGGCCGAATTATTATGTATTTGATACCTACGCTGAAGAAATAGAATATTTAAAATCATGGACTGCTGATAGACTACAATGGATGGATCAAGAGATGTTATCTATAGCAGATGTATCAATTATACCCAAAAAGTATCGGTTGTATGATGCCTATCCCAATCCATTTAATCCCACAACTTTATTGCGGTATGATTTACCACAGAAAAGCAAGGTAACTATTACGATATACGATATACTGGGTAGAGCAATCAATACTATAGTGAATGAAGTGCAAGATGCAGGCTATCAATCCATAATTTGGGATGCGACAAATGATTACGGATACCCTGTTAGTGCAGGGGTTTATTTATATCAGCTCCAAGCTAATGGGGTTACACGAACCAAGAAAATGGTGTTATTAAAATAAATTGATTAGGAAATAGAAATATAATCCATCAATTTTCGCCCCCTTAAACATATCAATTTTTTCATATATTAACTTTATATTTAAATCATATTGTATATAGAAATCAATTTTGAGAATTTATGTTTCAAATAATGATTAGTGTTCATAGTAAAAGTATTATAATTACTGCATTTATTTTTCTTTTAGGATGTGCAAATAATACATCTATTACNNTNGAAGATATCGANATAGATATTCCAGATAGATGGCAAACNACTATTCCAGATTATGAACCACTTACTGGNAAATGGTGGTCNATGTTTAACGATCCANAATTAGAGCAATTNATTGATGCCATATTGGAAAATAGTCCAAATATAAAAACAATTNTAAATAATCGTAAAATNGCTTTGCAGAATGCTAAAATTAATGGNTCTGGAGTNTTTCCAACATTAAACCCATCNCTTAATTCATCGAAAAGTCAACAGAATTTATCTGGATTTGGTTTTGGTGAATTTTTTTCAAATATGAATGGTAGTCAAGATTCTATTGGAGGAGGATCATCTGATAACGAGGTAGTNACATTTGATTCCGAATCATACGGACTAAGTCTAAATCTTCAATGGGAAATTGATGTNTGGGGGCGAGTATTAAATGGTCGTAGAGCAGCATTCAAAGAATATGAATCATTGGATTATGAATTATCGTATCTAGCATATTCTACTATTGTTAGATCTACNCAAACCTATTTTCAAGCAATTGAAGCTTCTGAACAATTAAAAATTGCTCAGGAATCATATGAAAGTCTTGTAAGGATAAGAGATTTAGTTGAGGATCGATTCAAACGTGGGATTAAATCAAGTTTAGATTTTCGTTTAGCTGAAACCTCTGTTTCNACTGCAAAAATCACAATTGAGGATAGAAAGAATCAATTACACTCCCTAAATCGCAACTTGGAAATCATATCAGGTGATTATCCAGCAGGTATCTTAATCTCAAATCATGAATTACCAGATACGATACCCGAAATATCTGCAGGAATACCTGCGGATATCATTACCCGCCGACCAGATATAAATGCACTTGTTCTGCGTGTGGAGGCNGCCGGATTAAATTTAAGCCAGGCAAAACGAAATTTACTTCCAGGGCTTACGTTAAATGGTTCTNTGGGGACATCTGCGAAGAAGTTAGAAGATATTCTTAATGATGATAATAGCGTCTGGTCGTTGAGCGCNGGANTAGTCAGTCCTTTATTTAATGGCGGTAAATTAAAATCTGCAGTAAAAATTCAAGAATCAGTCGTTGAAAATGCAAAGCAAGAACTAATTCAAGGGTTATTACTTGCCTTTTCAGAGATAGAAACAATTTTATATTTAGAAGAATCAATCAAAGTGAAACTAGATGCCATTAGAAATGCTGTTAGTCAGTCNNAGTCAGCATATTTACTCTCTACNGAAAGATACGATAAAGGGNTAACTACATTAGAATCNGTTTTAAACAGTCAAAGACAGTATAATGANATTCGCTCTCGATATCTTTCGTTAAAAAGACAAAGAATAGAAAACCGTCTATCGCTATTATTAGCAATTGGAGGTGTCTATGAATCGTAAACCGTTACTTGATAACAAAAACCTTAAAGAAATCATGAAAAAAAATATAGGTATTACTGCTCTACTAGTGAGTATTCTAATTACAATTATTCTTGTTACTATTAGACCTGAAATAGAGGTCGAGGATGCGGTACAAAAATTACCATATGTAAAAACAGTAGAAATAAATAGCACTACGATCAATGCCAAAATTTCTTCTCAAGGCGTTATTGCACCGGAAACATCTCTAACTATTCTATCAGAATTAAGCTCCAAAGTGGAATGGATCTCTCCTAAAATGGAACCAGGTTCTAATTTTAATAGGAATGACACTTTAATTATACTTGATCGGAGAGATTATGAACTTGCATTNATAACAGCAAAATCAAATGTCCTGAATGCAGAAGTAAATCTAGAAAGAGAAAANGCCGAATCGGACTTAGCCAATAAAGAATGGGAGCGCATTGGTGTAGGTGAGGGAAGTGATCTTACACTTCGGAAGCCACAGTTAGCNCAGGCGAAAGCTGTATTGGCTGCTGCAGAAGCTAATTTAGAACAAGCGAGTCGCAACTTAGGGAGAGCAATTATTATNGCACAGTTTGATGGTCGAGTTCAAAGTCGAAATGTTGAAATAGGAACATCTGTTTTTCCTGGTACTATGATGGCTAAAATATATGGTACAGATTATTTTGAAGTACGCTTGGTTATTGCAGATCAAGATGTATCGTTTACAGGGTTAGACTTTAATGGAAAGTNTTTATCGAAGCGTAACCAATTACAGGTTGAATTTTCTCAAGGTTCATTGGCCTCAAACTATAGATGGAGAGGTAATATTGTTCGAACGGAGGCAGAAGTAGACCCATTGACAAGAATGCTAGCTATTGTTGCTAGAATAGATAATCGTAAGTTGAAAGCAACTTCCCAGACGCCACTTGCGATTGGTCAATATGTATCAGCAGANATANTTGGAATAGAAATGAAAAATGTATTTGTAATCCCNAGAACTCTNGTTCGGAATGNGTCTGTATGGGTTGTNGACGATCAAAAAGTATTACGAAAGAGAAATGTAGAAATATTACGATATGAAAACGAAAATACATTTATTGGTAAAGGGTTTGAAATGGGAGACAGACTATTGAAAACACGTCTTTCATCTCTAGTAGANGGTTTAAAAGTANCCTATGATTTGGAATAAAGGTTAATAATGGAGCCAATAACTCGCTGGTTTGTCCAGAATAAAGTAGCTGCAAACATGATGATGATTTTTATCATTATCGCTGGNTTTGTTACNATTCCNTATATCAAAATGGAAGTATTTCCTGCTATTGAGGTGGATGTCATTAATGTATCTATTNTCTATCCTGGAGCATCNCCNTCTGATATTGAAGAATCTATATGTGTACGTGTCGAAGAACGATTNCAAGGTTTGGAGGGNATTAAAAAAATAACATCCACTGCATCTGAGAATTTAGCAGTGATTTCTGTTGAAATTCTCCCTGAACAGGATGTGGANGATATGCTNGACAAAGTAAAGGCTCAAGTTGATGCAATNAATACGTTTCCAGACGATATTGAAAAGCCTACAGTTCAACAAATTATTGCAGTTTCTGAAGTAATAACTATAGCTGTGGATGGTAATCTGGATGAAGATAATCTGATTAATCTAACAGAAATAATAAAAGATGAGATTGATGCGTTGCCAGGTATTACCTATACAACGCTAGTAGGAAAGAAGAATCGAGAAATAGAAATAGAGATTAGTGAAAAAACACTTCGAAAATACGGATTGTCTCTAGAGCAAATTTCAAGATCAATTAATAGTTGGTCTATAGATTTACCAAGCGGAAGTATTGAAAGTAATAATGGAGAAATCTTAATTCGGGCAAAGAATCAAGGATATAGCATAGATGATTTTAATGCTATTCCTGTTATAACAGATGAAGTGGGATCCGTTGTTCGGTTAGGTGATATCAGTAATATACATGATGATTTTGTAAGCAATGAATACGAGTTACAGTTTAATGGAAATGATGCCAAGTTAATTCGCGTATTTAGAGTGGGTGATCAGAATGCATTGGATATTTCGAAATCCGTCCGTGACTATATTGATAAAAAANTACCAGATTTACCACCAGGTGTTCATATTACCCCNTGGAATGATGAAGCATTATTACTNCAAGGTAGAATTGACCTATTAACAGATAATGCAAAATATGGATTATTTCTNGTCCTTATAGTCTTAGCATTATTTTTAAAACCAAAACTTGCTTTTTGGATATCTCTTGGTATCCCCATTTCATTTATGGGTGGATTTTGGTTTATGCCAATTATGGATCTTTCCATNAATATGCTTTCNTTATTTACATTCATTNTNGTACTTGGGATTGTNGTAGATGATGCAATTATTGTTGGTGAAAATATTGCTCTATTTAGAGAAAGAGGGTTCGATCCAGAGGAAGCAGCTATAAAAGGNGCTGCTCAGGTTACTACCCCAGTTATATTTGCTGTATTGACTACAATGGCAACATTTTCACCTATGTTGGCTGTTTCTGGAACTATTGGTGCCATATGGAGAATATTTCCATTAATTACTATTATTGTCTTGTTTTGGTCTTTAATTGAGTCATTAACAATATTACCAGCTCATTTAGCNCATTCAGTAGAAACAAAGCCTAAAAATAATATGCTTGGANNAATNNCTAAGAGTTGGGGTCNATTTCAAGATAAAGTAAAAAAGTTTTTAGAAAAATTTGTTGAAAAAANATATAANCCAACTCTTCTATTAGCAGTTAAAAACCCTTTCAATTCTCTTGCCTTAGCGATTGCGGTATTTGTGTTAACTCTAGGTATGATATTAAGCGGTGTACTTAAATTTTCTTTTTTTCCACCTATTGAAGGGGATATNGCTATTGCAACAATTGAATACCCTTCTGGAACCCCTATTGAAGTAACTCNAGATGGGTTTAATGTATTAAATNAAGCTGCCCATGAATTNAACAAACAATTATTAAATGAATATCCNTCAGAANATATAATTCATAATATTTTATCAACGGTAGGGGATCAACCNATGCGTACTAAATCATCTCAGGGTCCAGGTGCTTTAAATGTTTCATTTGATGGATCAAATCTAGCTGAAGTAGCACTTGAATTGGCGCCAGGAGAGTCTCGATCTATCAGCACAGAAACTGTTGTAAGGCGTTGGAGAGAAATGGTATCNGATATTCCTGGNGTGAAACAGTTATCTTTCTTTTCGAGTTTNTTTTCAGCAGGAGATCCNGTGAATATTCAACTTTCCAGTAAGTATATGGATGATTTGTTTTCTGCTAGAGATGAACTAAAAGAAAAACTAATTGAATATCCAGGCGTCTTCAACGTTCAAGATGATTTTAATATGGGTAAAGAAGAATTGATAATAAGCTTACTTCCNGCATCAGAAAATTATGGAGTTACGATGCAAATGGTTGCTTTCCAGGTTCGACAAGCATTTTANGGTTTAGAGGTCCAAAGTATTCAACGAGGTAGAGATGAGTTAAAAGTTATGTTGCGATATCCAGATGAAGAAAGATCTTCAATNTCAAATCTTGAAGATATGATGATTCGAACACCAAAAGGATCCACGATTCCAATTCGTCAGATTGCGCAACTTGATATTGGAGAAGGTGTATCTACAATAAAAAGAAAAGACAGAAAACGATCTATAAGTGTAACTGCTGATGTAGATTTAACTGTCACAACAGGTAATGAGGTTATATCTTCTGTAACCAAGGATGTATTGCCTTCCATATTACAGCGTTACAGTTCTCTCAATTATTCCTTGGAAGGAGAGCAGCAGGAGCAAGGTCAGAACCTTTCTTCATTAGCTCGAAACTTCCTAGTAGCAATGGTAGTGGTTTATACACTGTTAGCTATACCGTTTGGTTCATATTTACAACCTTTAGTAGTGATGTCAGCTATTCCTTTTGGATTAACAGGGGCCGTAATTGGACATTTAATTATGGGTATTAATTTTTCTGTTCTTTCTCTATTAGGAATTGTTGCATTAACTGGAGTTGTAGTGAANGATAGTCTGGTTATGGTTGACTTCATTAATAAATATCGAAAAGAAGGTTCGTCTATTGAGAAAGCGGTTCTGGAAGCCGGACCAAGAAGGTTTAGACCCATATTTATGACATCTCTAACAACNTTTGCAGGATTAACCCCACTTCTTTTTGAAAAAAGTATTCAGGCAAAATTTATAATTCCAATGGCNGTTTCACTGGCTTTTGGNGTTNTATTTGCTACTGTAATNACCCTTTTTCTTGTTCCTATATCATATTTAATTCTAGAAAAGTATNTTTTGAANAGTGATAATTAATAATCCAGATGATTTAATGGGTGAAATAAAAAAATATTGGAAATAGAGAGATAAACTATGAAGTTCGTATACATATGCGCCCGTAGCTCAGCTGGATAGAGCGTCTGCCTCCGGAGCAGAAGGTCACAGGTTCAAATCCTGTCGGGCGTACACTATAAAAAGTAACTATTAGGAGTGATAATGAAAAATAAACCCATTTATATGCTAACACTGTTAACACTGTTTATTGGTGGCTGTTCTCAAAAAGTAAGCGATTATGTAGAATATTCTACCTCAAGTTCTGAAGCTGCAAAGCAAATGGAGGTAGGAATCAGATATCAAGATAATGTCGCCCAACATCTCGCACGAAAGTCATTCCAAAAAGCAGTGGATTTGGATCCGGAATTTGCTATGGCATATTATTCATTAGCACAAATGCATCGTGATGCAGTAAAGAGAAATGCATTAGTAGAAAAAGGAAAACAATATGTTTCCAAAGCAAATGATGCAGAAAAAGCTCTAATTAAAGATATGAATAGAGATATGTGGTGGGGTGGTGATGGCGATATTGAATGGGTAAAAGAAGTTGAAGAGTACACGAATATGTTTCCAAAAGAAACGCGCTATGTAAATATGTTAGGTAATATGGCTAATTTTGATGGTGAGGAAGAAAAAGCAGAAGCATATTACAAACAATCTTTAGCAATTAAAGAAAACCCTGACGCGTTGAATTCTCTTGGATATTTATATAGTAGACAAGAGAAAATGGAAGAATCAAAAGATGCCTTTGAGCGTCAAATAAAAGCGGCTCCTGATCTCGCTAACCCATATGACTCTATGGGGGATTATTATCTGGAAATGAAAGATAATCAAAACGCAAAAAAATATTTTGAAAAAGCATTAGCTATTGATCCAGATTTCATTTCTTCAAAGAGAAAAATATGGAGAATTGATGAAGAGGAGGCAGGAAATAAGGTAACACCCACTGCATGGTCTACGGATAGTACAAGTGCAATTAATGCATTTTCAACTGGATTCTGGCAGTTCTATAATATTCATTGGGATAAAGCTCGGGAACAATTTGAAAAAGCTGTTCAGATTGATCCAGAATTTGCAATGCCTTATTTATTTCTTGTATTTACACCAGGAGATTCTGCAAGAAGCGTTGAAGCAAGAAAAATTGCAGAAGGGTTGGCTTCCACTGCTAGTCAATATGAACAGGATATGATTGAATATTATTTATATAGAATGGATAATCCCGAAGCAGATCTCTCTTCCAGAATAGCAAAATTAAAATCTAATTATCCCAATAAAGCGTTTGTAATGATTTCGGAAGCACAAGACTTATTTAGTAAACAGGAATATGCAAAGGCAGCTGGAATATATAGGACTATGTGGAATAGATTTAATTTTGCTCCTTCATTAAATATGCTTGGATATGCCAATATGCGACTTGGAAAGATGGAAGCGGCGGAAGAAGCATTTGATGATTATATATATAATAATGCTATGCATCCAAATCCATATGACTCCATGGGCGAATATTGGCAAAATATGAAACAATTTGAAACTGCCTATAATTACTATATGATGGCATATACTATGGATAGCACATTTACTATTTCTAAAGAACGTGCAGAAGCTTTAGAGAATAAAAAAACACCTATTAAATAGTTAATTATTAGATAACTCTATTGAATTGTTTTGTCATTCAGCTTATGAATTAATTATTATCTACAAGCGTTTTTGCTGATTCTAATGAAATTAGTTAGACACATAACATTGATTGTTACTATTTGTTGGCTTTCTGCATGCGCTTCTTTTATTTCTCATGCTATTTCATTAGAGGATGTTGCTCCACCTACTGGCCCATATCAAGTAGGCACCCAAATTATGCATATGGTGGATAATGACCGTACAGCATGGTATAAAGATGGTTTAAATGGCGCAAGAGAAATGATGGTTCGCGTTTGGTATCCTGCCTTACGTGCAGATGAAGATAAAAAAGCGCCCTATAATTACAATGAAACATTAATAGGAGATGTGATAGCTGAAGGTTTTGGAATTCCAAAATCAATTATGCGGACCATCAATAAAATTGATGGTAATTCCTGGTTAAATGCTACACCAATGGATAAAGTATTTCCTGTACTTATTTTTTCTCACGGACACGGTGCGCTCAAAACACAAAATACCACACAAATGGAAGAATTAGCTAGTCATGGATATGTACTTTTTTCGTGTGATCACACTTATGACGCAGGCATCTCTGTTTTTCCTGAAAATAGAGTTATACGTAATAGAACTGGACTTCCTGACAGTTTATCAGATAAAGAAAAATGGGGCATTAGGCAAGTTCAATTGGGATATAGAGTAGGTGACGTACAATTTTTACTTGATGAAATGGAAAAGGGGAAATATTTACCTCAATCTCTACGAAAGATTCTTGATTTAGATAATGTTGGAATTTTTGGCCATTCATTTGGTGGTGCAACTAGTGTAGTTGCTTCCATAAAAGATAAAAGAATTGATGCTGCATTAGGTCTTGATGCTTGGTTTTTACCCATATCCAGTTCCTTGATAAATAGTGATATGAATAAACCTTTTGTACACCTTGGTCAAATTGCCTGGAAAGAAGAAGCTAATTATTTAAAATTAGATACATTAGCAACTTTAAATAGTTCTTCATCATTACGATTGGATGTAAAAGGATCTTCCCATTATGATTTTTCAGATTTTTCCCAGTTTAGTAAAGTATCAAAGAAGTATGGATCAGGTACTATAGAATCAGATCGCATACGTTTTATTATGAATAACACAATTCGTAACTTTTTTGATCAAAACCTAAAAAAATCTATATCCATATCTTTAGAAGAATATAGACGGTTATATCCTGAGATTATTATTAAAGAATACTAAATAGGAATACTTTGAATTATGCTATCATACTTACAACCGTTTCCACTAAAGAAGAAGGCTATGTTATTGCCAATGAATTAGTGCAAAATAAACTTGCAGCCTGTGTCAATATAGTTCCGAAAGTTCATTCTGTTTATGAGTGGGAGAATCAGATTCAAAATGACGAGGAATTA